>NZ_JARFTR010000099.1 GCF_029167235.1 Kamptonema sp. UHCC 0994
CTGAAGATAAACTTTTGTTGCTGCGCTCTGGTGGAAAGCCTAGTCCGGTGGAGCTTGTGAAATTAGCTGCGGCGCTTGGTTGGGAAGCTCAAAAGTTAATCGATCTGTATCAGCAAAGTTTTCCGTGCGAATGCGAACAGAACCTATAGGGAGATAAATAATTATGGAATTACACGAATATTTACCAGATGGCTGGAGAGTGGAGCTAAACAACGGAACACCATCAATCATAGCTCCTAGCCAGCAAGCTGCTGATTGCTGGCTAGAAAGACTTTGCCAGGAGTTAGTTCAAACGGCCGAAAATTTAGGCGGCATCGTTGAGCTGCGCTGGCCAAGCGCGGTGCGTGGCTATCAGTTCGATTCAAAGCTTAAAGCGATCGCTAATACTGAATCGAGCGAACCACAGAATTCCGTCATATCTACGCCTAAAGAAATCGGAGCGGCCGTCCAAAAACTCTCCCCTGCCACACCAATAGAACAAAGCCAAATTGATTTTGCGGCGCTTTACGGTAGTTCTAACCCAGTCTATATCCAGCAAATAGCCGATCAGCGGATATTGTTTGCCAACGGAGCTGCGCTAGCAGCTCAGCAAAAAACGGCAGCGGAGCTAATTGGCTCGGACGGCAGTGCTCTGGACGATCAAAGCGAGTTGGATAAAATGCACGAATATTTATTACGCGATCGCGTTATTGAACAATACGAATTTCCTGGCTGGCGATTTTACAAAGACGATGCTGGGATGTGGAGGCGCAAGCGCATGATTTTCATTGAAAACTTCACTTTTGTGTCGTTTCTTGGCGAAGTTTGTCGAATCGGCGAAGTTTTAAGCGCCGAGACAGCTTAGATGTGAGGTGAAACGAATGAGCGATAGTATATGAAGTAAATGCAGTATAAAATTGAGGTTGTTAATTCGCGCACTTTTCCTGTTTACCTATCTTCCTTAATCGAAACTTATCAGAACATTTTTGCTGAACCCCCAGAATTTCAGCAATGGAGTAATTTTGATTTGGAACAAATTCTAAGTTCCTATTTAAAAATGGGGAATTTGGCAGTTGCGTTGGCGAAGCCTGCCGTAGGCATCGCGCCTGATAATCAAGTTGTAGGTTTCTGTGCCAGCATTCCCTTCAAGGTGAGTAAACTATGGGAAAGCTCGGCATTATTTTCAAATAATCCCGTGTCGCTCTCAGCAAATTTCTTTCAGGACTGCTTTCAAATTGATGTTGAAAATTTAGATTATATTGCGGACTTGGGCGTAGTAAAAGCGTTTCGGCATCAGGGTGTTGGCACTCAATTAATGAAGGCGATAGGTGCTCTTAAAGAGCAACCGACTTTACTGCGGGTTTCTGTATGCCGCCCAGAAGCTTACGCATTGTATTATAAACTAGGTTTTCGCGATATGGGAGTGAAACAGTGGGCAGAATATCGGCGTATTGATGGTACTATCAAGTCTTCGGAAAAAATATTAATGTTTCGGTTTAGCGCGGGAACAGATTTTAGTTAAACTCGCAGCTCTTACTTGACGTGAATGACTTCTACTTCCTACATAGCTCGCACAAATAATGCCTTTATCCTCACCGAAACCGTAAAAGTGGCTCAACTGATACACCAAGGAGCGACTTTCGATGAAATTCGGCAACAAGTAATAAAAGAGGACTTATTTCAATTGCGTTCTCTGACTTCACGCCGTCGGGCATTGAACACGGTCTTCCACCGCCTGCAAAAAGTAGACCTTAGTTACATTAAATTGCTAGCCACAGGTATTACTGATATTCGTCGCCTGACCAATCTGTTTTTAATTTTGCGCTCTGACCTTCTTCTAAGAGAACTGATTGATGAAGTATTGTTAGATAAACTCAAGTGCCTTGTTTACACGGTTAATCCTGCTGACTTGCGAAGCTTTTTCGAGACTAAGCGGGAGCAAAGTTCAACCATCGCAAAGTGGTCGGATTTAACTTACCAGAAAACTGCAAGCAATACGGTGTTGGTACTTGTGAGTGCAGGGTTATTGCAAGCCATCAAGCCACGAGGGAATTATGAAATTAGACCTATTCCTATTCCAGGGGCGTTACGTCAGCAACTCTTGCTTGATGGAGAAGAACTTTACCTGCGTTTGATGCTCAACTAACACCCAGTGCTTTGAATGTTGCATCTACAGGATCGGTGTAAAAAGATGTTTGGAACTTGACAAATAGTTCAGGGGGTACAGTAGGCAGGTCAGCCGCACTGGTCATTGGTAATAAAACGCGCTTGGCACCTGCATCGAATGCTACTTGCAGACTACCTGCCAGATGACTAACTGGGGTAATTGTACCACCCAAGGTCATTTCACCAAAAATCGCTAGTTGGGGTTGTATGCTTCGTCCTAATGATGCTGAACATAAGGAGATAAACAAAGCTAGTCCGCACTCTTGGGGAAGTCCCGCCCCTTGCAAATCTAATAATTGAAGTAAGAAATCTACGTTTTCTGGATGAATAGTGCCGCTAACTCGGTGAGCGTTGGCTTTGAAGAAATTTAAGGCAATATTCATGCGGTCTTTCATACGGCTGCTACTGGCTACTCCGGTGCGAACTAGCTTCCCGTTTCCTGGTATTGTTTGTAACTCTAGTTTGAATGTGCCAATCATCTCACTATCGCCTGTGCTGACAAAGTGCAAATGACCAGGGGCGAGGGCATCTTCACCTATTAAACTTACACCCCCTTGTTCTGGTACAGAGACAAAGTGTTCTTCTAGAGTTTCCAAATCAATGTAGCTAAAGTGGACATCATAGAATTCCATCCCGCCAATTTTCTTTAGTTGCTCTTTGATGCGACGGCGGACTCGCAGTGCATATACCAGTGCTTCGCGCACGTCTTCTTTACTAAATGAGCCATCGGGGAATAGTAATTTTAACAGTCCTGATACTGTTTTGCGGACACCCTGTACATCTCGTTGCTTGAGGTTATTTCCCAGACGAAAATAGCGATCGCACGCATCTCCAAAACTACGTTTCCGCATTTCCCGCAGCCATTCGGCTAGGTAATCCACAATAAAGCCATACTGTTTAGTAAAGTTGTGCGGACTAAATTTGGGAATTTCCCAACCAGGAATGTAAGCATGAAAGCGATCGAAAAATGCTGTATCAATCATTGCTTGGGGAAAAGGGGCAAGCAGGTGAGAAGTTTTAACCAAGGACTCTACACTTTGATTAATATTGCCCACAAATACCATTGAAGCGTTGGCAGAAATTTCTGCTTTTCCCCGTGCAAACGATCCAGATGCCATATAATCTTTCATAATCTGCACGCCGTCATTGTCGTGAAAGCTAATTCCGGCGACTTCATCAAAGGCTACTACATCAAATAAGCCTACTAGCCCTACTCGGCGAGATGCCATGTTGTAAAACAAGTTGGCAACAGTAGTTTTACCACCTGAAACTAATATTGAGTTGGGCGAAACTTCTTTATAAATGTGGGATTTGCCTGTAGAACGTGGGCCTAATTCGCAGCAATTATAATTGTTTTCGCATAATGGCACCATCCGTGCTAACAAATGCCATTTCACATCTTCAGTAAATGTAGTTGGTTCTAGTCCTACAGAGCGAATTAGCAGATCGATCCATTCATTTTTGCTGAAATTTGGACGACCTGCAAACAGTTCATCCATATCCACATTTGGCATCTGGATGGGTTTGAGACTGCTGACAATGAAAGGGCTTGGATCTGCTCCAGCTTCGTATTCTAGTTGTAAGATACACCAAATACCCCCGCCTAAAAGCTTTTCATTACGTTTGATAATATCTGGGTCAATTACTACCCCTTTGATTCCCAAGTTCGCTAATTCTCCTTGGTAGATGTCAGCTTTCTCGTTTAATTTGACTGTTACGCGATCGATAATGGTAAATCTGCTTAATTCCCGAATTTTGGATTTAACTTTTTCTGCTTCGTCAGGACGGACGTAATTTTCAGCAAGGATACGTTTAACGCTTTGAATACCTTCTTCAATAGTGGTTTCGTCATCAGTGGCGCAGTACATTCCTAGTAAATATTCCAGCACGTAAACGGGAACGTTAGCACCTTCCTTGATCCTTTGGGTGAGGTCTTTACGAACTACTTTGCCGGGGTAAGTTTGATTTAGCTTTTGGTCGAGGTCATCCATGTTAGGGGTTAAAGTATATAACTTTTTAAAAGGTTTTAAGTATTAACAATATGTTACTAGATCAATGCTAGAAAAAGGCACTTTCTTTAGACAGTTTCTTCATCATCATCATTTTCTTCATTTTTATTTTCTGGAGCTTGTTTCTTAAAAGCTCTTAATTTAGTTACTGAGATTTTTTTCTCTTTGTCGTCTCCTATGAGTTTATAAACAAGGACATCTTTCGGCAATTGTTTAGAAGAATCTTCTAAACAAATAAAAATACCATCAAAGCGTTCATAAATTTTATTTACAGTGCTTTGGTTAACAACTACCTTAAAAGCAGTAAATAATTCACCCTGCTTAATTTTATCTAAATCTCCTCTCCTATTTTTAATTAAGCTATCTTTAGCTTCAGCGACTAATTCCTGTGGTATATTTAAATTAAAGTTGTCTTCTTTTGTTTCTTTATAATCTTGAAAATCGTCTGCTAAATTTGCTACAAATTTAGCTATTCCTTGATTATGATTATTTTGATTATAAAAATCCTTAATTCTATAATAAACTTGCCTAATTATATCTTGATCAAGTTCTGTTACAGAAAGATTAATCTTTTCATATCTATTAATATATACTTTTAAACGATTTTCATTCTTAAACAAATTTTCAACTCTTTTTTCCCAAGAAGCAACAGCAGATAAATTATCGATATCGAGTTTAATCACTCGTTCGTCAATTTTCTCTTTGACGAACTCTTTTAGCTCATCGGTGTAACTCTTTATTTTTTCAGGAGTACAAACTTCTTTAATAAGAGGCTGAAAAATTTGCCAGCAATCTTCTACTTCTTCTTCAATTAATTGACCAATTTCATTAGGAACCCATTTACCTAATAAAGTATCAATACTGTATATTCTCCAGATATCCGATGGTATAGGCTTAGGACAAATCGCAAAAATTGACTGAAGGTTTATTGGGTCATCTTTAATAGTTTTTATCTGTTGGGTCTTAAAATGCTTAATCTTTCTCTTGGTTTCTGGATTATTTGCTGCTTCATCTAATCTTTCTATTTCTTCTTGAGAAAGATTTAAGCGAAATATTAAATCAAATGAAGAAGACCATTTATGATAGAAGCTACCTTTTGAAAGAAGTTGAATAGCTAACTCCAATTCTTTAATTTCTGCTTTTCTTTCAGCAGAAACAGTATAATTTTCTTCCAGATGTCTAACTAAAGAAGAAAAATCCCTCATGGAAGCTACGTCATGCAATATATGACCTATTTCGATATTTTTGTTAAAACCATTGCTCGAAAAATTTGCTGATGTTACTATAACAAAACCGGAATAATCATTTAAAAATACCCAGTCTTTTTCTTCACTAATCAAGGCGTATGATTTGGCATGGAAAAGTATATTTTTACCGCCATCTATAGGAGTATAGGAAATATATTGTTGAGATAGTCCTGTTTTTTTGCTGATCTGTTCTATAAAAGAAGTTTGCTCGGTTTCCAAAAAAGAAGTTTGCTCGATTTCTAAACTTACTAATTCTTTGACAGACTGTTTAAAGTCAACTAATAAGTGAATACCTGATAATTTGTTACCCAGTATATTTTTGGCTTGTTCAAGAAAATCTAAAATGACTTGAGGCTTAAAATAGCAAGTAATTGCATAAAACACCCATTTTTTTTCTATCCTGGCCGCCTTAGTAAGTTCGCATATCATAATTTCTTTTAAAGAATTTGAATCTTTTTCATTAAATAAAATCGGCATAAATTTTATATAGTTCCTGATGTATAGGTTGAAATATTCTTCAATCTCATCTATAAAATAAAATTAAAAATCCCCAAAATCATTGGTAATTCCCAAATTTACTGTCCAAGTTTCTCGCAAAATTTCGCTTTCATCATCGGCATCTTTCACAATTAAGTAAGCAGTTGTTGGTGGATTGGTTGTAGTTACAGTCAAACGAATGCTAAATTCACGATCGCTAGGACTAACACTACTACTACTTAATTCTGCCCCCCGCACGTCTGTAATCGGTGCTAAACTCTCAGGGTCATAAAGGGCAACTGTTACCTGACGCGATCGCCATCTCCCCTCTACAGCTTCCGTTTGTACTAAACTGAGGCTAAAGCGGTTATTGGTCACTCTTCGCGCCCTGGCGTTGACTTGCACTCCCACTTTGCGGGCTGGCCCTTCATCCCCCTTAACGGCGCGTTGGTGATGGTAGGCGATCGCGGGAATGCAGATTTCTTGTAAACTAGCACCACCGTGTACATATTGGGAACCTGCACCTTGGACGGCAAAACGCAAACTACCGCGAGGAACGATCGCGATCGCACCCCCAGTATCATAAGGTAAGTTAAAGGCTTTAGTCCCGGAATCAGCTTCTAAATTTCGCCCCAAAACATAGCGACGACTTGTTTCTAGCACTCCTTCCCCCCGTAGCAAAGGGCGTTTATCGGCTTCAGCAATTAGACGGCGCTGGTATAAAAACCCATGATCTGAGGTAATTAATACATTAGTTCCGTTGAGAGAATTACAAATCTTTTTCACCAGTCGCACCAGTTCTTTAATAGTGTCAGAACAAGCTGCAAATACCTGATGTTCGCTAGCGGCTTTATCACCAATGGCATCAATGTTGTTGTGGTAAATATAGACGAGACGGTAGGCGGAAATCGCTGCCCGTCCTTTCTCACTACTCATTGTTAACAGGTCTTGGGCACTCAGTATTGTTGCTTCAACACGACTGTTTTGATCTAATACTTTCTGACGCGCTGCTGTCCCTTGGGTACTCAGTCCGTCTCTGAGCACATCATTGTTTCCAGGCAGTAACTCCAGCTTCATCCCAGGTAGTAGCGCCGCCATCCCTAACTTAGTGATGCTGGGTAAAACGCCAAACAAAGGTTCAATTGTAGTTTTTCCCCGAAGTTCTTTTTGAATAGCTTCTGCGAGTTCGCTGGCGACTTCGTACCGAAGGGCATCGGAGATAATCACAAAAGCTTTTTTTTCGCGGTCTTTTCCGCTAATAATTGGTTGTACGTGCCGTCCGAAGAAGTTAGTTTGGCTAGGAATATCTGCTAATTCCCAACTGTTTTCTAGGGAATCTGACCAGGCTTCCCCCAATTCATCTAAATACCATTGGGTGTAAAGGTTTTCTATATCATCGATTAATTCTTTGAGGATATCGCCAAAAGCTGCATCGCTGGCAACAATAAACTGACGGTAAGTTTGGTCAAAACGGTACAATTGTTTGGCATAAGCTTGAAAGAGTTGGGGTGCAGGCATCCGAAAGCCTTCTGGATATTGGCGCTTTAATTCTAAAAGTTCAATAGCTGCATCCAAGGCGCAATAAAAAGGTTCGTATTTGAAGAACCAAAACAAAGTGCGTCGGGCTTGTAACCAGTTTGGCCAAGGGGTGAGGTCAGGGGTGGGGGAACGTAAGGCTTTGACGCAGGCGCGAATGATGGCTTGGTCTACTACTTCAAAAGTAGCGGTTTCATAGAGGACTTCTGGGGATAAATTCTGGATGGCATCGAGGATGTTTAATTCCTCTGCAATTTGTTGGCTTAATTCTTTCCATCCTGGTGAGTCTTGTTGGTCGCGCATCCACTGGTCGATGAAGGCGTAAGCCCGTTGTCCGGAGGTAATAACTTGGGCTTTTAAACTATCTGGAATTGACCCCTGTAATGACTTTTCAAAATGAGTGATGAGTAGCTGTATGAACAGTTTTCGCAAGCTGGGAGTGGTGTCGGCAAAACCTGTATGTTCCTGCACGATTTGCCAGAAATCTTGAGGTTTAACAAAACGTTCAATGTCCTTCCAAAGTAAATTATCTGATTCCAATAAACCTTTTAATAAAACTTGGCGAATCATTGCGCCAGCATCGGGGACTTTTAACCCCGTTACAACCGATAACATTGCCAAAAATAACCCCCGTTCGTCGGTATCTGGGGGTAAAGCCATATTTTGCAAAGCTTCGGTACGTTTGCGGCTATTAAAAAATTTGAGACGTTCTCGAATTGTTATTTCCAGACTCCGTTGTTTTAAGCTTAAATCAGCGAAAATTAGGGCAGCGGGGTCAGCAGAAAAGGTTAAACCGGATAGTTGAATATCGAGTAACCAATTATCCTGATTTGGGGGTTCTGGAAAAGGTGCGTAGAGTAAAAAAGGTTGTTCTGGTTGTTCGATGAATAGGTGATGTTTGACGGTAAAGGGAGTATCGCCAAGTTGTAATTTTTTGATGCCATCTAATTGTAATTCGTTGAAAGCATCTGTAAATTGTCCATCTGAATCGTACCAAAACACTACTCGTCGTCCTGGGTGTGACCAACGGTTATCATCTTGAAATAAAGTTAATATGCTACTTTGAATGCGGGTAGTGTTCATTTTAGAGAGTCGTTAACCGTCAACTTTTAACAATTCTAATTTCCATTGTGCAGCTTTTTCTAAATCTGCCATTTTCAGATCGCTTCCTTCATAAACTAAACCCTTAAACCGAGTATAGTTATAAGCAACGCCATCATCTAAATCTAGTTTAATTCTGGCATCGGCCATTGTTTGTAATTTAGCTTGATAGTCGCGTAATTCTAGCTGCTGGGTTTGCAATTCTTTTAAGCGTTTAGTAGCAGCTTTTTTGGCGGCGCTATTGGTTGCATTATCAAATTGTTGTTGAGTGCGGGAAATTTCGCCATCGAGTTTGACTTGCTGTTCTAAAACATAGTCGGTGCGGAGTCGGGCGAGGGTGTCTGGACTGTAACGATGCAGGTAAACTAAGGCATTAAAAGCGCGATTTTTGCCACTGGTGAATAGCCAGTAAATCGGGCGTTTTTTATAGGTTTGGATATGGTCAGAAATGAATTCGGTTAGGAAGTAGCGGCGAATTCTATCGCGGGAGGTTTCGCCACTTCTTCGGGTTAAGGTATCGGCTATAAAATCAAGGTTTTCGGTGAGGGTTTCTGGTGAGTAAGCGACGCGGATAAATTCGACAAAGCGGTTGACGATATCATCATCAAAGTAAGCTTGGTCGGTGATAGGAATAATGGCATCAATATCAGCGGGAAAAATGCTGTGTTGTGTGGGGTCAAAGGGTTGTCCAGCGTGAATTAATCCGGGTTGATCGAGGGAATAGCGCCCCATCATGCAACCAACGGCGTAGGAGATGAGGGAACGAATATCGCGGTTTTGGTCGGCGCGACGGATGGTGATTTGGTCGTCAGGTACTTCTGGGGTGAGTTCGTCTTGTAAACCGTATGCTTCTATCCAGTATTTGTTATTTTCTTCTTCTAGGTGTTTGAGTTGTTGGAAGGCGTTTTCACTGTCGAATTGCCAGTTTTTAAAGGCTTCTGAGAGTTGGGGGGTATTATATCTTAGTAAGGGATGGATTTGGAAGTCCCAGGAGGTTTCAAAGTTATCCCAGTCTTGTTTTGATAAATCAATTGAATCCTGAGAAATTTTTATTATTGTTAAAGTATATTTTGGGCTAATTTTGACAATTGGAAACTTTGAAACTTGACCGCAAGTAACGTGCATGGTTGGAGCGAGAAACTTAAAGAAATAAGAGCTAACATGAGAGTTCAGAAGCCCTAATAAAGATAAATCTTGAATTGAACTAGAATTTTGCTTTAACGTAAGTAAAGGCCCTGTTTGATCAAATATAAATCCTTTAGGAAATTTCCGAAAAGAAGGAGATGCAATTGTAACTTCTGTCCAAGAAATACCAGGAGTAAAGTAATAATTAGGGTTGCGAATTACAGATTTTGGTTTAAATGCAAACAACTCCATTCCATCATTTTTCCAATTAATAACCCAATCTAAGTTGCCATACCATCTTCTAAACTCGCCTCCTTTAATATGAGGAAACCAGCTTTTTTGTGATAGTTTTGCCTCTTCTCTGCTATTTAGAGAAAATCCTATATTGCTATAGAAAACCTCAAACCAATTCCTTAAAAAACGAGTGTTATCAGCAGTTGCCAAGCCTTGCATGGGCGATGCTATTTTTTCTAGCAAAATTTCTGACTGAAAAATGTTTATGATATCTTTTTTTACCCAATACGCAATAATTTGACTAGGAATTTTTTTAAAGTTATCAGGCTGGATTTGATATCGCCAAGGGCAATCTTTGTTAGAAACAGCTTCAAGAGTTTTAATTTCTTGAATTTCCCAGCCTTTGAACTGACTAAGATTGATGTAATCGCCTACATAAGCTTTATGATACTTCTTAAGGAGAGTAAAGGTACAAACTGGAGTCGTAACGCTTGGAAAAGAGTTATATTCTAATTGGACTAATGTAGTTAAAGTATATTGTTTTACAATTTTTGCCCGTAATTTTTCATGACTTAAAATAAACATCCAAACATAAGGTGTGATTAATCCTACCCCTCCATTTATAGAGCATAAAAGTAAACACCGCTCTATAAAAGCCGCAAAAACATCTGATTTGGTATCAGAATAGTTCTTTTCTAAAAATAATTTAATAGTATCATTAAGTGATCTACCTCCAATATAAGGCGGATTTGCCACCACCACCCAATACTGCTTTCTCAACAATTCCGCCTGTAAAACCAACCCTCGCAACGCTGGAACAAACCCCTTAAACAACGAATCACTCGCCTCTAACGCCGCCAATTGTCTCTTTAACTTTTCCCCATCAAACGAAGGCGGAACAATCAAACTCCCCAAATTATCCGCATCCTTAAACGCCTCAATCAACCCTTGCCAATCTTTAGCATCTAACTCCGAAGCAAGCGGTAAACTTTGGCTATTCGTCCCACGCACCGCCGTAAGGTTTAACGACAAAGATTTCCTAAAAATCCGCGAATTAATTGCCCTCGCCTTCATCAAAACCGCAAAACTAGCCAACTGTACCGCCCGTTCATCAATATCCAACCCATACAAATTATGGGTCAAAATTAACTCAGGAATATCCCTTTCTAAATACCCTTGTTCCCGGTAAATCAAAAACAGCAAAGTAAAAGCATAAACCAAAATATGACCACTCCCACAAGCAGGGTCACAAACCGTTAAATCTTCCGGTTGTAACGGTTTAAAACCTTCTTTTTCCCCCTCTTGGTTAGGATTCTCCAAATAATAAGGCATATAATCCCGCAACTTCGACTCAGGATGAGACTCCAACCACAACCGCCCCAAACTATTTTCCACCATGTAACGGACAATCCAATGAGGCGTAAAAAGTTGCGTCGCTGCGGGAATATCCTGCGCCTTCACCTTAGACTTTGCCCCAATCACCTCATCCTTCTTTTCCGAAATATAAAACTGATACAACCAACCGATAATTTCCACATCCTGTTGGTCTTCCTCATCCGGTTTTTTCGCCAGCCAATCTTCCTCACTAATATCACTCACCAACCGCCGCAAAATCGAATCCTGATTTAACAAATTCCCCGGCATAAATAACGCCATATAATTCTGGCTGCGGTCAAACAAAAACGGTAAACTATCCGCCAAAGCCTCACACTGACACAACAACAACCGCCGATACAGAAACTCATCGGAATTAGGTTCCCGACTCGCCAAACTGCGCCACTGACTTAATACCTCTAAATTTAAGGCCGGTAACTTTTCTAATTCGGCAATTTCACTCGCTTCCCGTAAAATATCCGGGTCAACAAACATCGAATCACTACTACTTAAAACCCGCCCAATATAACCGTTTACTTCCATGTAGCGCAAAGCAATTAAACGGTTAAACCAAGTATAAGCAATTTCATCAATTAACGTTTCAACCGCTTCTGCCAATTTCCCTTTCTGCATCAACTCTTTCAAATGTTGACGCAATAATTCATACTGCTTCGCCTCCCGCGCATCCAAAGTTTGCCCCGCAACTAACAACCCCCCAGAAACCGTTGTTGGTTCCACCAATTGTTTAGCAGTAATCCCATATAAAGCAGCCCGCGCCGTAACTTGTTCCCGGAGGTGACGACGCGCCCAAATAGCCAAAGTTTTAACAGAGTTGCGGTTCATTTTCAGTAAAGAGACTAACAGTCCAAATTGAATGTATCTATTAAACGGAGATAATCTTTATTCCAGACGCACGCGACGGTTTTGCTCAATTTCTCCTAGTAAAGCTCCTCGTAACGTTGCTAAATAACATTCTACATCCTCAGCGGTTTCTAAAACAGGTTTAGCAGCATAACTCACCACCCGCACTGGTACAATAGCTTTTACCGCATTCACCTGATAAGAACCTGTTTTTTCTTTAGCGCTGTTGATGATTTGAGCCGCCGCCGCATCAATTTTTTGTTTAAACTTATTGACAAATCCCTCTAATTCACTTTGTCGCGCAATTACAGAATCAATATTAGTGGCATTTTTAATCACAGAAATTGCCCCTTCAATCTCTGTAAAATACTCCTCCAAATCAATTTGTTGAGTAGGATAGGCAACTTGGACATATTCAACAAGCTGTTGTTTAATATTTTCAGAAAGTGAACTTGCTTGTTCAATTTGTCCCTGTAAAACCTCACGCACGTTATCTTTAACGGGCTGCAATAACATAGGTAATTGAGGAATTTTCGCCGTTGGGTCTATCATTGCCAAAATTTGGCGCACTGTTTCTACTCGCTGCAATAATTCTGTATCATTAATATGACGCAACTCCAGTTCCAAAAATTTTAAATCCTGCTTCGCTTGCTCAAATACTTTAACTTGTACAGTGAAGAAAGATTTTAGCTTTTGTCCATCTTCAATCAAATCTTCCAAATCATTTTCATGGTCGCGAACAGCATGGTAAAATTCGGCTGGACTTTCCTTACCTATCAACTCCTTTACCAGAATTAAATGAGTTTCTAATAACTTAATAAAAGGCAGTTCTTCTAATCGTCCCTGTTCTAACCAAGTTTGTAATTCTGCCTGTTTTACTTTTAAGCTATTTTGGTAAATTTCAAATAACTTCAAGGGATCGTTTGGGGGTGTAACTTCCAATAAATCATTTGCTAAATCCTTAGCAACTCTCAAACTAGCAGAATTGATTACTTCACCGAGACGTACAGTATATTCACTAATTCCTCTGCGACTTCTTAATTTAGCAACTAACCCTAATTCTTGAGAATTTACCGTCCCTTGAGCCAAGCGCAATTCTAACTTACCCTGATTAACCATTTCTGCCATTACACCCAGAATATCTAACTCTGACCAGCCATAAGGACGAACTGCAAATTTATCAATTAAACCCTTAATTGTCACTTGCCGATGAGTTCTTGCCTCATCATTTAACCAAGTTAACATTTCACTATGAGCGGCTGCATTAAACGCCTGTCCCGAAGTATTTTGTTCTTGATGTTCGCGGGTAAAAGCAATACTTACCTGTTCTTCAGTTTCAAACCCACTATCAACATAATTCAGCTTCTTGTAAACATTATCAACTAAATAAGTTAACCCTTCAGTTAAAACATTTTTCGAGTCACGAGTGCTAATTTCTACCTTGCTACCGCAAGCGAATACATCTGCACGCTCAATTAAATTTTGTAAAGTAGTAGTAATACGTTCCTTTCGCCGAGTATTTTCTTCACTGCGAGTAGCCAAAATCGTTTGCACGCTAGTAGTAAGAGTGCCGCTATTTTTGCGCCGAACATATTTATTAGTTTTAACCAGTTCCGTCAGTTCATCTAGTAAAGTTTGGTCATCAGGTAATCTGACTAAAACCTCTTGCCCTGAACTCGTATTAAGACGACAATAAGCATCTTCTTGAAATTGGCTATAACCATCAGCATAAGGTGTAATAATATGCAGCGTTAAATCGCTAATTTGCTGTCCGTAAGGTTGCTCATCTAACTTCCGATTAAAAGAATACTGATGTCGTTGGTCGTAACGAAGTTTCTTATCGGTAAAAATAGAATCCCAAACTAAACTTTGCAGTTCTGCTGTTACTTCGTTAGGATCAATTTCGGTATTTTTAATTTCTCGTCCAATATCCTGTTCTTCATAAGTCAGGAAGTTATATTCATCTCCCACCCGCTGAATTAGCGTTTGTTTTTCTAAGCGGTTAAGAGCCGCTTCAACTTCCGCTTTTAATGCTAACTTATCTTGGTCAATATTAGTTAAATACAAAGTCGTCAAATTATCCAAGTTAGCGCGAATTTCCTTAATATACTTAATCATAAACAGCGTTTTTAGTAATTCAACATCAAACGGTTGCAGTTGAGAATTTCGTGCTGCTTGGTCAATAACTTGACTAATAGCACTATCTAAAAACCCTTCCACAGCTAAATAAAATGTATTGAAAGGAACTAATGCCCCTAACTCTCGATTTGCTACTGCTTTGGAAGCTAGTTGAAAAGCATCTAATAAAGAACGCTCTCCCGATGCTAAATGTTTACCCGCAGCCCCCATCATCCGAATTGCAGTAAAAACCTTTTGCAGCAAGTTGAATTGATAAGGAATAAAAGGATAGGCAGCAACAAACTCTTTGGCATTACGATATCCTGGTAATTCCGCACAGTCCACTGTAAAGGTAATTTGATTTTTTAAGATAGCAACTTTTTGATGGTAAAGGGCTTCTAAACCTTGAATAGCCGCCTCTTTCTTATTCAATAGACGCAGTTTAATAACTTCATCTGTATTAGCTGAAGATAAACTTAAAGGTCGGCTAAATCGACCGATAATTTTAGAAAAGTCCTGCCCTTTGATGCGATTTTTGGTAATTTCATCCATTGCTTCTTGGGAAGTAACAACAACCCAAGCCCGTCCTTGACAATGAATTCCTAAGTCTTCAACAACCGTTTGCAAATTTAGCATCAGGTGGCTGTCATCTCCTACATATTGCCCAACTTCATCCACCATAAATACTAAGCGGTGGTCAATGCTTTTTTTATCAAGGTATTGTTTAACAAGACGAGCAAAATTTTCGCTACTCAAGCTATAATTCTGTGCGTTAAAATCAAGCAAACGAGAAGCAGCTTCCGCACTCATCCCGGTAACGGTTTGTAAAGCAGTAGAAATTTCATCTTGGGAAAATCCCCAAGCATCCCGATTTTCTTTCCAGTCCAGTCCAGAAACTTGTTGAAATTCGTTTTGGAAAGCTGCGTATTTCCCTTGTTGGTCTAATTGGCGTTCAAATTCGGCAATTGCTGGAACTGTACCAAAATATCCTAAATGCTCGTCAAAAACTTTCTGAAAAACTTTTACAATACTCTCTTTATCATTTTTACTATTAGCATCGGCTTTAGAATCAATATTAAATAAAATTACATCTGTAGAATTCCGTGCCGCTTTAGTGATACTAGCGCGTAACATTGCATCTGGAACTCGCGACTCGTCAAAGTAATCTAAAGCATGACGGTTCCCCAATGGGCGATTATCCAGCAAATAAGATAAGATTTTCAGGAAGTGAGATTTACCGGAACCAAAGAACCCAGAAATCCAAACCCCCATTTTGTCAGTTGGGGTATCTAGTGCCGTAGTATAGCGATCGTAGAAAGTGCGAAAGTGTTTATCTAGTTCGTGAGTGATGACATATTCTTCAAGTTCTTGGCGAATGTTATCGCTGTCAAGTTGACCAACTTTAATCACACCATTGATATTACGGTGAATGTCTTTAAGAAATAATTCAGAGATATTCATATTCATAATTAACGCTCCTGTCGGGGAATAAGTGGGAAAGCTCGGTAGTAGTTATCGTCTTTAAAAGTGTTGAATAGGCGAAGTTCTTGACCATCGTAGGAACCGGGGAAAAACATCACCAGTGGCGTGCGATCGAGAACTGGGTGTAAGTTGTTGAGGATGGTGTGCGATCGCAGCAAAGGCCAACTCGCGCCCACCCCTGTCAAAAACACAAGTTGCTCCTGACCACTCAATTTTTTCTGGATATGCTCAACAACCTGAGCAGGACGCACCAAAGGAAAAATAGTTTTACTCAGAACTGCGCTACCTTTAGTTGCTTCCAAATCAAATGCTTTCTGCAAAACTCCCCGTCCTTGCAAGATTTCTAGAATGGCATGGTAGAGGTTAATCTCCCCTACTTTAAGACTATTGAGAGAATTTATCAGTTGCAGCTTTAAACGAGCAACGTGCTGTTGCACTAATGGCTCGTGTTCGGGGTCATAATCAAATATATAAAAGCCAATTTCGTTCCCAATCCCGCGATTGTTAAGTAAGCGAGAGTCTTGTAAAGCAAGGAGTAATTTATCAAGACGTTGCTGAATAGTTGGCACAGACATATTTTTCATGCTGTTGGATTTATCGGATACCAACTGGGCAAAAGAGGAAGACCGAAAACCAGATCCATAAATTTAGCCAGAAACATCGAGTTCGGTATCAACGTGCAGAAAAAGGAAAAAGGCGATGCCCACGGGTGAAACTTATACACAGTCGTTGACACCTGGTTGACTGACAAAACTCCAAGGGAAAAGAGGTTTAACCCATAGTCGAAGGGCATTTCCGGTTTATTGTGAAAGTTACCACACAACCACAAAAACCAATGAGAACCTCCTAACTCTATCATCAACTACAGACCTTGTTTGGTCAATCTATGCCCTGGGCAGACCATCGGCATCTACAAACACTCATTTGGATGGTGATTGGCTTAGTCTACAGCGAATACATTAATTTAACCAAACCACCCCTGTAGAGGATTCAGAAGTAATCAAAACTCGCCCCTCAAATTCGCGCCTCTTAGGTTAGCTTGGCTGAGATTAGCCCTAGTCAGGAGAGTTCTATACAGCAGCTTTATATCGTAATTTGAGAACCTCAAAATTAATTAGATCAAATTACTACACTAATTGCTTGAAGAGTGGGAATTAAGTTACTATCCCCAGCTAAAGTTGCTTACGTAGTTCAGAAAAGCAAACTTCTATTTCCTCCCATGTTGGATAATTGCCGTAGCAGAGATTTTGGCACTGCTGCTGATATTCCTTGGCGATTGCTTGGCGTAATTCTCCTATGGGAAACAGGGCAATGCTGTTGGAGAATACCAGGTTTTCAGGGGGGTCATATTCTTGTTTGAATGCTTTCTGGCTAAGGCGATCGCAGTCTTGTTTAATATCGCTATATTCTCCACTCCCTAACATTTGCTGAACTTCTGGTGTCTGTGCTAAAGAAAAGAGGTCATAATAATGGCGAGTCGCCGATCCTAAAGAAACTTCTTCGCGCTGGTATTGCCTTACTTTGGCATGAATGGCAAAGAGTTTTTCTACAAAAGTGCGCCGGAAATGCAGCAAAGTCATAGGAAAAGACGATTCATCTTCAGCCTTAAGACTGTTGCCAATTTCGCCGAGAAATTCAGCGAGATAGGAGGACAGCGAGACAGTTTCCACCGGATAAGTGCCGCTGCGAGTTCCTACTTCTAAAAACAGGCGATCGCTAATTGTTGCCACCCCAGAAATTTCTTGAGGGTAGATAAAATAACTGTGCCGGTAGATGCCTCGTTTGGATTGAGATTGAGATGGGATTAATGTTAATCTCGGATGTTGGCTAACAGCAGTTTCTATTGCTTTCAACTCTCGCTCGGCTAGACTTTCTCCTAAACGCGGGGTAAACGCATCTTTGTTTAAAAATAAGTCAATATCTTCCGAGAAGCGTTCGATAAGTTTCCATCCTTTTGATAGACTGGTTCCACCTTTAAAAATAACTTGAGTTGGCCACTGAGTCGCTACAATTCGCAGCGCCTCAGTGACATAGTAATCTTTTTCGATAAATGCTTCGGTAAGACCGAAGTTCGCAAAGTGTTCTTTGGCCGCTAGGATAGCATCGCGAAAATCGGCAGATTCACAAAGTTTCACTTTCCTTGCCAATCCTCTGCATAACGCAGGTTCCTCAAAATCCCAAAGTCAAACTTGGAAAGGGGGTTTAAGCTTTGACGGAGTTTTTGGAGGTACTGGCAACTTTTACCGAGTTCTTGACCAATTGCGCCTAGCATGGCTCTCACGCGGGGCGGTTCGGCATCTGCTACCGCTACTAAGCGCTCAAAGCTCACGCCTTCACTGAAGCACTCTAGCAGACGTTGCTTAGTTTGTGATTGTGATAATTCGCTCAACTTTGCCCTCGACCTCAACAAATCCAGCAACGCTGCTTCTGTGTTAGAAAGATGCTTCCAGGTTTCTGGCCTGCGGGTGTGAACTTTGGCGCGCGAGCCAATAATGGTGCGGGGAACGCTATTCGCTGAAGTAGCAAACTCACTTTGTATCGAATTTTGAGTGGTGAAGCCCAAGAGGTTAGCAGCGCTAAGTCCTGCTGGCTGCAAAGTTTGAGCCACTGGCAACTTTTGAATCTCACTTTGAGAAGGGCGGCTGCGACCAAAGCGCGTTTGCCGGGGTCGGTAGTACAGTCCCTTGCTAACTCGCTCGAGCTCTCCCTCTTTTGCCATTCGGGATAGAGTTTTGCTCACAGCGGCGGGTGGTAGTCCGGTAAAATCTGAGTGCCGCCAGTAGCCTTCTCCCTGCCCCAGAATTTGCTGGTGAATGTAAAGGGCGGTGTTGATTGGACTTGTTTTCATGCCTGAAATTCCAGAAATCGCCTCTATTTCATTATCTTTAATTCAGGCTATTACGTCAAGTTTTTTTGTTAAATAACTTGACAAAGCACGAGATTCAGAGCGGTAGCGCAAGCATTAAGTGGGCGCGAACGATTGGAAGAAATGTTGCAAAAGCTTGGATTTCCACTACTGTAACAAGTCGGATGTAGTTGTTAACTAAGATTTTTGGAGGCGCTGTGACAATTTTTGCAGCACTGAAATGGCTGTCCAATTGCCCTTTTTAGCAGCTTCTACATACTGTTGTAGCAAGTCGTCCGTGACGAGTCGATCGAGCCACTGTACTAATTCCACCAGTTCTAGTTTTTGCTGTTCGCTGTGTCCAGCAAATAGTTCAAACATTCCTAACCGCTGAAACTGTTCGAGGTCAAACTCTGCCTCATTAAGAGCAATTTGTTCTGACAATTGAGAGAATTCTTCAGGTGACAGATTGGGCACTGGCGGGTGTTGAGTCTCTAAAACTTTTTCGACTTCTGCATAGTCACCTACGTACATTTTCTGTTCCAGACAATCGCACAAAATTGCCTGAGTTGGCGGTACATCGTCAGAGCCCAGGTGGTATGGCTCTAAATGAATGGCTAAAGCTGGATGTTCAATTAGCGGTGAGTATACGCCAAAGTAACTAAAAGTTCCTAATCCTCTGCCATCGAACCAGGTTGCTTTGCTGCCCCAATAAGCGGTTGAAAAATATCTGCTATTACCCACAACTCCTACCATTTTGGGCAACATTGGTGGTAAGGGAATCGGTAATAAAGTAAAATTGTGTTCATTCATAAAAATTCCCTAAATCGCCTTTAAGAAAAGTAGAAAATCAGCAAGTCACTCCCAATAGCGGCGATAGCCGCTATTTGACCTAGAAACTATGCAATGTTTATCGCCTTGACTTCCCCAGTGAGACATTCAAGTAGAAATTTATTGCCAGGGTAGAGAAAAAGAAATTTTAGAGAATCCTACAACGTTATCAGGAGAAGATATTTGGCGATGAAACTCTTGATTATTTAACAAATAAAAATCAAGGAGTTACTACCAATCAGAAAGGAAGTGAATAGGAAACTAATTTACCTATCTATCAACTAGCCTTATTATCGAAAACGGTCATCGAAGGAAATGAATTAATAAAAATTTATACCCAGATTCCTGCCTTCGTTGATGATTTACTCATTGAATTTGCCACCAGCAATATCTTCTATCGCTCTTGGAGGAAATGACCCCTAGTAGCGTCAGCCGACACATCCATGACGGTTCGCGCGAACATCAATACGAGTGCCTGAGATCGCAAACTGACCCCAATTCTCAATTTGAGTGCATTGTTTTGCAAGAAATTTACCAGCGGGGTATGAAGTTGCCCGATGCGGTACACAACGCGATCGCGAGCAATTACTCAAGCTAACGAACAGGTGCTCTGATTAGCAATTAGCCCCCTGAAGTCACCACCCCAGGAACAAGAGTTACAGTAGATAATTCGGTCTCAACAGTAGATAAAAGTTCTTGCTCCATCTCGCGAGATCGCCTCCCGACTTTTGCTTTCTTGTCTATTTTCTGCAAAATCCTTTCTGTTAGCCGCAGTTTCCCCAGATGTTACCAAGCTTTCGAGTCGAGTAACTTCTAAGTAACTTGAAGTACCCGATGGCCCAATATGGCTTCTGCCATAACTTTCAGACATTTCTGAACCAGATGTTACCACTGTTATCCCAACTCCAATATTTTTTGGCATCACCTTATTAAATTGGTTACTTACAGTTTCTCCACTGTGCGAAACCCTTACCCCATCTGAGCCAGAGCGAGTAACCTCAATATTGAGACTCATGTTAGTACCGTTCCCCACTTGGTTACTTGAACCTCCTAAATCTGGCGAACAGTGAAACTGTTGAGAAATCTCGCACTCCTCATCGGACTCAACATCAGTACCGCCCCCTGTCTTAGAGCCGGGAGGCGAGCCATCTGGATCGTCAGGGCCATCCCCTCCCCCAAACCCACCGGGACTATCACTGTCCGGGCCGTTCAAGTCCAACAGCCACTGTAAATTGAGAGCATTGCACAAGCTCTCAGGCAAGAGCAAGCACTTCTTATTGACCCGTTCCGGCGGAGTAGGAAGAATTGCATTTCCCTGAGCATCTTCCCGTGCGGTGAGCCTAGCCCGATTGTAAGCCAACACCAAGTCTCGGCTGGAGTGCAACTTAGCACTTCTATTTTTTATCGCACCAATAGACACCAACACCCGCTCCAGCACCGGGCGGTTGTAAGCCGGATTAAACTCCCGCTCTACTTCCGGCCAAATCGAAGGCAAGTGCAGCGCCAGCACTCGACCTTCCTCTCTAGTTTCCACCGTTGCCACATTCCAAGAACCAACAGAATCGTAAGAAACAAGCGCTTCCAACTTCTCAAAGAAATCTGCAACGCAGTTGAGTCCCGTCAAACTCTCATTCAGAGGTTCACACAAATTGGCAATCGTCCACTTTTCCACATCAATGTCCAACCCCGCCAAATCTGCAACTTTCTGGGTATAAAACACGAGAATGGCCAAATTATCAGCAACTCGGTCGTGAGCAGTCGGCAAGTGCCGAGACAAGCGATCGCGCAAAGCCTTCACAAGAGCTTGCGAATACCCGATCGCCACTAACTGCCCAAATGCCCCCGAAGCTTGCTCGCGAGCTTCAGATAGCTCCCCCCAAGCGCTGCGTTCGCCATCATTAATCACAGGCATGAACAGCGGAATAATGCGAGTTTTCGTAGCCGGATTCGTTTCCCCCAAACTGTGATTTGAAGTCGGAATCATCGGCGAAAAAGGCTGCTGAGAATTACCCCGCACCTGCCGAGGCAAGCCATTATAAAGACTCTGAAAAAAATCGTCCAAAATATTTCTATCAATCCGCGTCTTTCCCGGCGGGTCATCCCACAGACTAGGAATCGAACCCAGACATTTCAGGCGTTCGTAAGCCATACTGACACTGGATCGCGCTATAGCTCCTCTTTCCGTATTTCCCCAGCCCGCCATAGACATGGCAGAAAGAACCGCAATAGTTTTCTTACTACCCGGATCTCCATAAGGATTAAGAATGGGAAAGAATTTTTCCACCCTCATAATTTCCTGAAAGTGCAGCGACGCTGCCACATAACCATCGCACAGCAAGAAATACATAAAAGAAGAGCCAGCAAACTTACGCTGAGCTTCAATCAACTTTCGCAAAGCAGCAGGGTTGGGCGGCTGAATTTCAGGACAGAGAATATGGTCAACTGCTCCTAATTGAGGGTTATAAATCCACCCCGATTCTTTTGAATCAGTCGCAGTACCGTCTGCCTTAAATTGGCAGTCAGCAAATACCCAAGTTCCGTCCGACTGCTGCCCGAACCTATCAATGCAGCGATAGACTTTCCCAGCCCGATTGCGGTGATATTCTTCAAGACGAGCGTGAATAAGCGCCACCAAATCAGTCTGAGACATACGGCAATTCAAATGAAATCCGGTTTTTCTGAGGAGAGTAGTAATAAACTCTTTAACCGTAATTGTTTCCAAGGAAAAAATCACCACTTCAACTTCGCGCCGATCGAAAGAGCGCTTAATTTTAAGAGAATACCCCCCACCCAAATTAGAACTTGTTGGAGCCGCAATTTCCCCAGTAATGATAAAATCAAAGTCAGCAAGTGGTCTAAATTTTTCATTACCCTCTCGATCGCGAAACCACTTCCCTATTTCCCCGTTACAAGTCATCGGAGCCTCCCAGTCATTGCGCGACTCAAAGCCATTGCCATCGTAGTTATCGTTAAACCCACCACCACTCCCGCCATCACCATCACAGTAACTTTTATCATTAAAAAAGCGATCGCCTCCACTGCCATGAACAGATCTGCTGCGCTGAGAGCCGCCGCTATCGCTGCCCTGTAAGAGAGAAACGGTTGCTAGAACCGATTCACGTTTTATAATTGTCGATTCTTTTAGAACTGGAATTTCCACCGCCCCTACAGCCAGTTTTATTTCTGACCAAAAGTAAGTGGCGATCGCGTCTTCCCACTGCCGATCGACAGTATTAGTAAAGCGGATTGCTTCCTGCCAAATTGCCTCTCGTGCGGCATCAGATAATTCCTCTGCTCCCTTACGTCCGGTGGCAACGATGTACCGGGCCATCCACCGCAAGCCGTGAGTCGCACTGTCAAAACTCGTATGCTGCTGCCACGCTTCAATACCGCGAGAGATAATAAACCGATCCGGGTCCCCGTCACCGAGATCGTCGAGAGGCAGTAGCGGAGCTACATAAGGAGCAATGCCTCCAGAAAGTAAACTCTTAATGCAGCTAATTATTCCCTTCTCTCCGGCACTATCGGGATCGAGACAAACGTTGACCCGCTGCACCCGATGCCGCTTGAGAGTTTGGACTTGTTCTCCAGACAAGCTTGCCGCTACGCAAGCCATGACACGAGAGTCTCCTTTAACTTGAGCGATCGCTGCATCGGTCACACCTTCGACTAGCACTGCTTCGTGGTGGTTCGCTTTAACAACTCTATCAAAATAGAGAGGGGATTCTTTAGTTGCCAGCCAGGAACCCAACTCATCTTTAGGATTCCAGCAGGCGTACTTTTTGGGAATTTGGGCATTAGTCCAAGGCTGTGCAACTTTTTGAGCCTCCGAGAGTTTATTCCATGCGCGGCGCGCGGTGTCGTGTTCTTTCTTCCAGCCGACATGGTTTTTCTTGAGGGGAATATCTGCTTTAGATGCAGGCCAATGTCCGTACAGCGTCAAAGGTTCGCCGTAGGGGTTGTGCCACGGAAACACAACGTATCCCTCCCATTTACGAGTTAACACCCCGCATTGCTCAGCTAAGCTAATGTTGAACTGCTGCTCGGTTATCGCTGCCTGTACTATTTCTAGAGTTGGATACAAGCCCACACCCAAATCGCGCAACTCTGACTCCGTAAAGCCCCGCTCTTCTATTAAATGGTTTAGAGCATCAGAGCCTAAATCGCTCCACAGATGCTGGGCGCAGGTGATATAGACAGCAGAAAAGATACTCCGGCGCTCTTCCCACTTTTGCGCTCGCTCGATTTGCTCTCTTGAAGGTTCGCGAGTAGGGAAATTGTCAAAGGCCCCCGCGAGGTGAGACAGTGCCCGCAGAGCTTCCACCCAATCTTTCCCTTTGGGGTGTTCCCAACGCCCTACTTTTAGGCTGTGGACATAGGAAATTGGATTTCCGGCAAATCCCATGCCGGAATCATAGAATCGCAGTGTAGATGGCCAGACAGCGAAGGAAGTACCTGACTTGCTCTCTCGGAAAGGGCTGCCCCCTCGCCAGCGATCGCTGGAAATCTGAAAGCGGTGAGATGGGTCTGTATACACCATCTCTGGTGTCAGTCTGGGTAGTACATCATTTTCCCAATGGTCGCGAAGGTCATTGGATTCGGGCGAGCGAGCGGGGGGTTTAGTACCGGATGCGTTTCCCTGCATAGAACTCCTCTTAATGTTGATGACGCTAGAGCCCTTTCCTGGATGCTGTTGCCGGAACCAATTGCTACATAACTACCCGACAAGCGTATGCGCCTTGCGTGCTAATTCCTTGGGAATTATGCTAATGTTTATGTATGTTTTTTCGTTGGTCCGGCCAGGCTCCTGTTAATGAAACCTGGCTCTTAGCATTTAATTTAACTAGCATAACCTAGCTGGCTGACATTGATATCATTGATGTAGCCGAAAATCTGGCTGATGTACTCGAGCGCAGATTTTTTCCCAAACGGAAGCCCATTCCCTTTAACGGTGGGAGTGTCAGCGCGACCTGAACTGGTTGCATAGTATGGGGAGCCTACTCCCCTTTGGGATTCTTACCCCAAACCCTCATGGAAAGGACTCATTGAGTCTGGCTACGTCCAAGTAGGTAACGAAACAGACGGAATGCAAGCCCCAAAAGTAACCATGACTGCTAGGACTTAAGCGGTTAGGAGCAAGAGGGAGATAGGAAGGATGAACATAGTCTAAGGTGATGATTAAACTGCGTGATTCACCAAAGAGCCAAATTAGTCCTGATAGGCTCTAACCAAAAGGTAAACGGGTTGGTTTACTGGCTTGACACTCTGGTAAATGTAAGAACACTAATCCCGTCGCAGAATAGTCACCCATCCTCACCCATCAGAAAACTAAGCAATACAACAGGGTAAACCCTACAGAGTCTCAAAATAGGTCGAATGAAGTGAGTAGGTCTGAGGCAACAAAGACGGAAATTAGATGTCAAGCGCAAGCCTGATAAATGGAGTCGATGGACAACTTACAGACTGGTCACAGGTTAACTGGAAGCAAGTCCGAAAAGTTGTTAGGAACCTACGTCAAAGAATCTTCCGTGCCAGAAAACTTGGGCAGTTTAAGCAACTTCGTAGGTTGCAAAAGCTGTTAATCAAAAGCCACGCCGTGGTGACAGCAGACAAAAAGATACCTGGGTTTTAGATGCTGATATCAAAGGTTTCTTCGACAATGTTGCCCATGAATCTATTCTGACTATGATAGGAACCTTCCCAAAAAGGGAGCTTATCAAAGAATGGTTAAAAGCAGGGTTTACCGATAGAGGTGTCCACAGCCCTACCGAGACAGGCACTCCTCAAGGTGGTGTGATAAGTCCGTTATTAGCCAATATCGGACTGCACGGGTTAGAACAATTCATAAAAAAATCCGACCCAAAGCTAGGCATCATCAGATATGCAGATGACTTTATTGTTACTGCAAAGGATAAACAATCCTTGGAACAAGTGCTTACTCTGATAAAGCAGTGGTTGTCTTCAAGAGGTCTAGAAATCAGTGCTGAGAAGACATCAGTGGTTCATATTGATGACGGATTTAACTTTCTGGGGTTCAATCTACGCCAATACAAAGGCAAACTTCTAATCAAGCCCCAGAAAGAAAAAGTGTTAGCTTTCTGCAAAAAGATAAAGGAAACTTTAGACAATATGAAGGCTTGCACTCAAGAAGATGTTATCAAAAAATTAAACCCGCTTCTCAGGGGTTTTGCTAACTACTACAGAGGAGCAGTCAGCAAAGAAACCTTCTCATACATAGAAAACCGTGTATGGCACTACCTCTGGTATTGGGCAAAGCGTAGGCATCCCAATAAATCTGCGAAATGGGTTCAAAAGCGTTACCACGCAAGCTTCCGAGGGAAAAATGGGACTTTCATGTGCAAAGGGACTGGTAGAAAGGGTAAAGAGAAATCCTATATCCTCTATGACATCAGTAGTACACCCATAATCAGGCACATCAAAGTCAAAGGAAATTCTAGCCCTGATGACCCCTCACTCCGAGAATACTGGCAAAAACGAGCCACTGACTACGGGAAGAAATATTGGGCAAAAGGCAGTAAATATGAAGCCATAGCCAAACTCCAAAACTGGAGATGTCCTGTGTGTGGTGACAGCCTCTTTAACGGAGAATCAATAGAAACCCATCACATAATACCTGTGACTGAAGGTGGAACTGACGACTCAGAAAACCTAAAGCACTTACACAAAGCGTGTCATAAGCAGGTACATAGCAAAACCAAGTTAACTGGCTTGAAGTAGGGCTTGAGCCGTGTGATTAGAAATAGTCACGCACGGTTCTTAGGGGAGGGGCGAGAGGCGACTCTCAAACCTTACCCGCTAAACGTCAGACACTTGGAAACAGGCTCAGACACTAAGGCTTTTGACGATGCTTGGAGCGTTTTTTCTTTGGCTCCTTCGGGGGCAAGACTTGAGCAACAAACGTAGCCTCTTCTAAAACGAATCGGTCAGAGACTCTTTTGACCTTCAAATTCCAAAACTGTCCATAGGCAGAACTTGAGGTGGGCAGCATTCCAGCAATGGTGAAGGAGTAAGGTTTATATTTAGTCCCATCCAGTTCATGCCAGGGTCGGAAATTTCGGTAAACTCTGACAGCGAACTCATCCGAACCGACCTTATGGTAACAGACTATCCCTCGGATTGTAAAACCGTCTACGCTTTGCTCAATAACCTCTGCATCTTCCCCTGGGAGCGGATTTCTGACTCCTCGGATGGCAAAGTGGAGTCTGGGAGACTCTTGCATGGGGCGCGGATAGACGATCCAAACTTGAGGTGACTCTAGCAGTTCAGAATGTTTATCTACCGTGTAGGCAGCAGAGGCTAATAAATTGGTGGGTGTCATTAAATTGTCATTTAGCAGCAGAATCCCCTGTCCAGGAGTCCCAGCACTGGGGAGGTATTGCCCACGCACTAATCCTACGGCTTGAAAGAATAGTTCTGGCTCAGGCAAAGTGACAGAACTGTTCGCATCGTTTTCCGGCTGTGGCTGTTGGAATTGAGGAGAGCTGTTTGTGTTCTGGTTGGCCTTGAGTAACCGAGTAACTCCAGTTCCCATATCCTTAGTGCTTGCGGTTTCAATGGGGGTGTCGGGAAGTTCAGAGTTAAAAGTTCCCCCTTGACTGTCGCAGCTATCGCTGGCGAGGTTATGTGACCCCAACCTATTTGGGGGTTTTTCACCCTCGCAGGTGAGTTCTGTTGTTGTACGCCCTGACCTGTGAATAGTTACCATCAGTTGCTCCTAGGTTTTCAAACCTATGAAATGTTAGCCAGGATTGGAAAAATAATATTTGATTGTGGGTAGGGACTGCGGTCAAATGTTCAAGCTACCATAAAGCGATCGTCTCACTTCAAAAGACCGATAGCCTTAACGAGCTGTTCGGGCTGCACCTCCAAATAGCGCTGAAGAGAGGACAAATTTTTGTGCCCTGATATCTCCATAATCACCCGCAATGGCACCCCAGCATTGCTCAAATTCGTCAGTGCCGTCCGCCTCATCGAATGAGTGGAAGCCCCCTTAATTCTTACCCGCTTACAAGCATCTTTAAAAATCAAATCTGCCTGAGAGCGCGTCAAAGGCTTCGTACCCTCTCGCCCCGGAAACAAAAAACCCACATCGGGATTGTAAGCCTTTAAATACTTCGCCAACATCGGATGTAGCGGCAGCGTTCGCGTTGCTGACTTACCCTTAGTTGTCGCTTTCCGCAGCGTCACTATACCACCAACAATATCCTGAGTTGTTAAAGCTAACGCCTCAGAAATACGACAGGCACAATAAAAAGTCACAGCAAACAAAAGCCTATCTCTCGCTGTAAGAAACCCTCGGTCGAACAGCCGAGTTATTTCAGCAGGTGTCAAAATCTTAGCACGCCCGTTACCTTGAACTTTCACAGGCTTTGCCCTCCAAAATGAAAGCACCCCTATTGTTGGACGAAAGGGAGGTATTGTCAAGTCTGTCGAAAAGCTGTTACTGCTTGATGGGATGCTTTATAGCACTGCGCCTCCTCAGCCGCAGCCCGTGCCTTTTATTGCATTTAGATGAGCTTTTATTGCTACTCAACTGACTTAAATTATCAGGAAAGTTGATAATGGGCAAGGTGGCGATCGCGTCTATTATGTCTCTGAAGGTAACAGGTTTAATTGCCGCCATGACAGTACCCTCACATAGAAGTGGCGCTTGTAATAATTTGATTATACTATTTTTTGATTTACCTTGCAAGTTGTTTTGCTAGTTTCGTCCCTCCTTAAGAAAAAAATTAGGATTTTATTGGAAAATTGCTCATTCTAGTCAAAAGAAATGCCCAAGGCTTCGTAAGGCTTGGGCATTGTTATAATTTTCGGAGGGTAACGAGTACGCTGGTTGGTTGAGAAACTTTTCGTTCGCTGCTAGGACACTGAACGCGCACTTTCACCGAGTTCGGAAGTAGCAAATGGCAGGGTATCTGCAATCACTGCTTTGGGAGCAAGCTTGAGGATGATAGGTATCACAATTAGAGGATGATTTTCCAGGCGATTTTTGATTTGAGCCTGCAACCATTCAATAGAGGAATCAGAGCCGTTAACTTTTTGCTTGAACCCTAGTTCTGGTGCAGCAGCCTTGATAGCGCTAGCAATTTTGCGAGCTTGCCTAAGTGAAATTAGTGAAGTATTAACGGCAGGAACTGAGGTTGTGCTTGCTGCGGCAAAATCAATTGGTTGTACTGGTTTGTTTGGTGTTTTTTTGCCTGTGTTCTGATGGCTAGCGCGATGGGAGGTGGCTGGTTTCTCAATTTCAACTGTTGATCCATTTACCTCGCTATCGTTATCACTGGATGGTGTTGCGACTGTTGCCACATTTACTGGGGTTCGATTGTCTGTGAGTTCTTCTTGGGCTGCTTCAGGTTTGTGCAGGAATACTGAGGTTAAGCAAAAGAGAGTGGTAAAAAGGAAAGGGGGAAATAGTACATCGTTGATAGTTTGGATAGTCATATTAACAGAAAACTCCCGATCAAATTTTCGCGGTAAGCATTGCTAACCTTTTTAGATTGCAACAGTTGACAACATGATGCAGCATGGCTAGATTGGCTGAAAAAACGGAGAATTAACTTCATCCTTTTGGATGATTAACTGAGGAGAAATAAACCTGATTTGAGAATTAGTTCAGCGGATTACACCTGCTGTACGAGGAGATCGATCTGTTTCAGGAGAGCGAAAAGTTGTGTTTTTACGCTATAACGCGATCGCCCGTAATTCCCGTAACCAATGCAAGTGGGATAGTGGCGGGTGAGCTTTTAGTCATTACAATTAGCGCTCTCTGCGGAAAGTGGTTTCAGTAGGTCGCTTTGTTTGTAGGCCGGGTGGGGGATTGTTAGTTCAGTTTTAGCCGCTCCGCGACGGTAGGCGCGGAAGTATAGCTAGGGGCTAGGGGAAGAAGGGAATAGAATCAAGGGCTTCGCCGTGCAGTTCGACCCTTCGGCAAGACTTCGACGGTGAGCGTTCAGCCGAACCACGCTCAGTCGAACGCTCAGGGCAACGCAAGCTCACCGTCCGCGCGCTCCCTGAGCTTTGCCGAATGGCTCAGCCGAATGGTTTGGTGGAAATCAGAACGTCATAACCGTCAAGGCGGTTGCTATAAAAGTTATTGAATCCTCTGTAACCAAGCTGGGCGTGTGTTTAGAGTGTCTTTTGGTTGAGTAAACGGGTTTGATTTCCTGGCTTTCGAGTTAAAGGGGGAGCTTATGAGATGGCGTTTTTGGAATTTCATACAAAGGTTCGCGGCTCAACCCTAGCTGCCCTAGTGAAATAACAACAGACATTGATAGATTAGTTCTCTCAGCAGCTTTAGCAATAGCTGTGCCATTTCGAGCTAGAGAGATGAACTCTCGAACTTTGAAAACAACGGGGTCATTGGGAGGCGTGTAACCTCGAAGGATGGCAATATCTAATCCCCGTTCGATGTCACTGAGCGCCGCCGTTCGATTGTCTGCTAAAGTTACGCTGGGCTCTAGGCCAGGCACTACCGTAGAGATAGCAATGCCATTATTAGTAGGTTGCCCATTCTGGTGAACGACATTAAAGGTATAAAGGCGCTCAATTCCTTCTGGAGAGCGAGTTTTAACGAACAGGTTAGTAATGTTGGCTGTGGTAGCGCCAGGGAATTGTAAGGGTTGAATCGGTTGGAGAAATATTGTTCTAGCTTGGTTAGTTTTTAATTCAGCATCAGTGTTAAACACGGCCCTGGAAGGATCTGCTAACCGGATGTAAATAATGACTTCACCAGTCTGGCTAAAATCAATAACGCTGGAACGACCAGACCATACTTGAAGGTTGGTAGTTGTATTGATTGCTGCATCTCTTCCGACAATTCTTAGCGCCGATGTTTGAGCTTGCCCAATATTAACTGTACTGAATACAGTGGCAATTATTAAGGCAGGAGAAAGTAAAGCCAAACGAATTTTTCGAGTGAGTTTGTTCATGGTTATTTTACCTCCGTTATCTTTGCACTGTGACAAAGGCATTGACAAATACTGAAACTTGAGTTCCTTCTGGTACGATCGCTACGTTTCCTTGCTTTAAAAGTTCTTGGGCGTTGCGATCCGATCTTTCTCGCAGCCGTTGGGCCGTAGGTGTAAAGAATCCTTCTAAAGCGGCGGCTAGGATGTTAGGTTTAGGTGAGGTTGTGGTTTTAACAGCCGTATTGCCCAAAAAGCCGCTTTGCTGGCTGAAAGTTTCTTGGGCGGGCCGATTAATTATTTCTCCTACCCGCCCCAAGCTGCCAAGAATTCCTACTAAAATATCAGCCTTGGCTATTTCAGAACCTCTGTCAAATAAACTGTCGGCAATGAGAGGTTGGTTATCGCTTCCGCGAACGATTAAGTTTCCGGGAGGAATGGGTACTTGTTGGATGCGGCCAGCAGCATCGGGGTAAACAAGCGCTACTACGCTTTGAGAAACCAGTCGATTTGGGCGCGTGACATTTTCTACTTGAGTGATTAAGACGGTGCCAGATGGTAAGGCGATCGCCCCGTCAGTTGCCATTATGTCCTCGGTCAATTGGACGGCAAACCTTCCGGCTGTCGGGCTTTGACCCGCTTCGTCCCAAATCATCGGCACGATTACCTTGGCTTGAGCAGATGAGCCAATGGCTATCTCTTTAATTGTTGTGCTGTTTTCGGCGGTCGTGCGGTTGAGGATTCCAGCTTCACCAGGACTCATGCCACTGGCGCTGACAGCCAAGCCAGCATTGTTAGTAGCGATCGCTGGTATTTCTCCCTCTGCCATTGATGCAGTCGAGCCAGCATTGTTAATAGCGATCGCGGGTATCTCTTGCATTGGTGCAGCCGATTGTGGGCTTTTTGGCGAACTGACTAGCACTGGCTGCGGGTTTTGAGAAATCGGCGGTACCGGCTGCTGTTGGGGCAATGGTACTGGTGCAATTGCTACTGTGCTGGGGAGTGGTGTCTGTGCTGCTGTTGGCGCAATTGCTACTGTGTTGGGGGGTGGTGTGGTTACTGGCATTGCTGGTTGCACGGCAGGGTAGTTTGCCGCTGTCATCCCCGGCGCGATCGCGTTCGGAAAAGTTGCGGAACTGGCAGCAATACCTTGACCATTTAGCTCTTTAATTTCTTGACCTCTGCTTTGCCCCAGAGAAGCTAATTGGGCCCAGCGCTCGTAAGGGTCTACTTTTTCTGGTGGTGGCACAGGTCGAAGTGCCAATGGTGCGGGCGGCGGGACAGGGCGCGGTAATGGCGTAGGATAAGGGCGCGGTGCAGGCGGCTGTGGCTGAGGAATGGTCTGTACTGTCCTTGGCGGTGGCGGATTAAAGTTTTGAACCGGCCTTGGGGGTTCAGACCTTCTAGGGGCTGGTGCTGGTTTTAGTGCAGGTGTCGGTTTGGGAGCAGGGGTCGGTCGATTTTTAGGTTCAGGTGGCTGAACTTCTAGCGTCCGCTGCTGATCTTGAAATGCCAGTCGGCTTTTTAGTTCTCCTGACTCGTCTTCAGAAACTTGCACCGGTTTAGGGTTCGTCGTTTTTGCTTGTTGGCGGACGGGTTTAGGAGCAAAGAAGACAAACCAAAAGAATCCCAAGATGCCGAGAACTGCGCCAGTACCCATTAATACTGAAAACGTCCGAACTTCGGGCTTCTCAGAAACAGGATGAGTTTCTGCTCCTTCGTTGTCCTGTTTAATTCTGTATTCAGAGGTCAATAATTCATCGGCTTCTCCGTCATGTCCAGCTAGTTCTCTTTCCTCCTCACGGCTCAATGGCTCGCGCTCAGTCGAGCCGAACGTCTTTTTGCCATTGCTGCCAGCGCCGTTAGGAGCGTTAGCTGCCTGAAAACTGTTAGAACTGTGGGAAAAGTTATTGGCTTCATTAGAGGAGTTGTTGCCATTAAAACTGTGGGAAAAGTTATTGGCTTCATTAGAGGAATTGTTGCCATTAAAAGGGTGGCTAGTTGTGCTTTTAGGTGGCGTATTGTAGGAAACTTCTTCAATTTCATCGGGTTCGCCATCAAATCCGCGCCCATTTTGAAGTTCTTTTCCACTCATGTTTTTATCTCCTATTATTTGGGTTTTTATCCGATTATTTGGGTTTGAATTCGGTAATTTTGTTGATTTCTAAGCCGGCCGAGCGAAGCTCATAAACTTTCTGTTCAAAAGCTGAGGCTTGGCTACCTAGCGGCGGGGTTTGGATTTCTACTGCTTTGATTCGGAAAGTGCGATTGAAAGGAATTCTTTGATCTATTCCTGACGTGCGATCTACAAGTAGCCGGGTGGCAATCATGTCAATTTCCCATTCGCCGGGACGAACTTCTCTGGGTTCGGATAAAAAAGAAATGATGACAGTTGCTCGCAATTGACCCGTAAAAACTTTATTGGGGACGAGTTCAGCGATGTCAGGGAGGGAAGCTTTGCCAAAATTAGGTTCTAGGAGTAACGAAGCAAAATAAGTGCTGGTAGGAACTCGTTTGGAATTGACTTTAATCCCTGAATCTGTATCGTTAGTTCCTGGTATTTTATTGTCCCAGTTGAAGGTTAACTCGGCCCAAGTTTTGACAAAATTTTGGATGACTGAGGGATACCGAAAAAACCGATCTCGTTCCGCTACGTAGTAAGTTTGACCGTTGATTAGCTGGACTTGCGTTGTCTTCATAGCAGCTACGGAGTTGATTCGGTACGCGACGAAGAGGTGCAGAATTAGGGCGAGGATATTTACTCCAGTTAGGATGAGGAAGCACAATGCCAGTAGATTTTTAGCTTCTGGCAACAATGCAGTTTGTGAAAATCTTTGTAGCTTCATAAAATCTTTTGGTAATTAGTGACATTACTTAAATCCTTTGTTCATCGCCAAATTAGCGGCTGCTCCTATGGCATTGCTCAAAACATCGACGAGTTGTTTAGCATTGCTAGCAATGCCGTTGTATAGGGCAATTCCGCCGCCGCCGGCGATTAATAGGGCTAAGCCGGGTGCGAAAATGCTGATGAAAAAGAGGAAGGCGACATCGCTGGCTAATTCGGCTCCAGAATTGACTAGCACGGTGGCTGCTAGCCCGACGACGATGTTGTATCCAAGTTGGACACCAAATAAGCTTAGAAATCCAGTTGCCCAAGCCCAAATAGGTCTACCCTGCAAGGGAAGTAGCGACAGTCCCATGGCGATTGGGGAAAAGAGTGCTGTTAGTAAAAGGGCTGCTTCAAGGATGTTGACAAACGCCCACTGGATGCTATAGAGAATGAATCGGACGATCGGTATTGCTTTTTCTCGAAACACTGAACCGGGGTCAGTTATGAAAGTCGTGGCATCTTGAGCAGCACCGAGCAAGCTATTATTCCACAGGGTTTCACCAAAAGCCCGCAGCGCTTGCAGAGGGGCAGAACCGGCGGCTTGCCTTTCAGCTTCGCTAACGATTTTCTGAGCCGCTTCTTGCTTGGAATTCCAGCAGGTTACGAGTTCTTGTCCGACTTTATTTCGGCATTCACCGTAGAGATTTTCGAGTTGTTGGCGGCCGATGTTACTGATAGTGACGTTGGCGATCGCGTCCCTAAATGTCATTTCTCCTAGTTGCGCTTCTAGGACACTCTGAACTTGTCTGTAGGCAAAACTTCTGGTAAAAATGACGGTATTGGCTAGCAATTTGCCGTTAGCGCCGAGGAACAGCATGATGACGAGCGGCCAGACGAACAGTGCTGCCAGTTCTGACCATGACTGCTTTTCGATAATGTCTTTCCCGCTGCTTAGAGTTAAGAACAGGATGCTGACGGCTGCTAGGGTGATGCCGAGGGATACTAGACCGACCCATAGCCCAGAAGCGATTGGGTCAATCGTGCTAATCCAAACTTTGTCCCAAGATTCTGAGGTAGTCTTAGCCAGGTTAATTGACTCGCTAACGATGTCCAAGGCTGACCCTTCTGCACCACTCGTCGGTGGTGTAATTTGTGCTAGAAACTCTTTCATTTTTCCTCGAAAAAACTTCAGTTTTGTATTTGATCAGGCGGTTATTCGGTACAAAAACTATGCCAAGAATTGCGGATTCAATTTAACTGCTAGGAGCATTAATTGGGAGCGACAAATCTGTTAGTTGAAATCGGGGTTGTGCTGCTGTCATTCGGTTTTCCCAAATAGCCACCGCCGGGGAGCATCAGCATTCCCGCCTGATAGCTGGCTTGGTTTCCAGACGCTGTGCTGCCTCGGCGCTCTCCCGTATTGAGCGCGGATATTTCCTTAGCAGCTTGCGACAGCAGCACATTATTAATGGCCCGATCTGTGCGAGCTTGCTGAGCTTCCTGTAAATTTCGCATCTGGACTTGTGCGCTTAATGCAGTCTGTTGCGAGAGGTTTTGGAGAATTTGTTGAGTAACATCGAGGCTCTGGGATTCTTCGCCCAATTGGATGTTTTGTTCGGTATCTTGGCGAGTGGCTTGTAATACTTGGAAGCTGTTGTTTTGAGCTTCTTTGCTGAGGGTTGCTCCGTCAGCTATGCCGATGGCGGCGCTGCGCTGAGCTTGAGCGTCTAAGTCAGACATGATGTTATATGAACCTTTGCCGTCTAATTTGCTCGATTTAGTTTCGAGTAAATCTGACAGTTTTGTTCCTTCTGTCTGGGATGTTGGAGCTTTAATAATTTGGCTGCTGACTTGGCTTAAATCGGGAATTTGGATGGCTCCGAGAGAGGAGGACAGGAGTTCGTTTAAAGAGCCAAATAGCTCGTTTTGCACGAAACCTTGGATGTCGCCGATAAAATCGTTGACTTGTTTGAAAACATCTTGAATGGGTGCTAAGAAACTTCCCGCAGTTGCGGCTGAAGCTTTCACGGTCGTTTCGGGTGTATTTGGCAGGAAAATGTTTTGGGCTGGAGCTTTTACGGTCGTTTCTTGTGTACCGGGTACGAAAACGCTTGGGGCTGGAGTTTTTACAGTCGTTTCTTGTGTACCGGGTACGAAAGGAGGAGTTGTTTGAGCTAAACTTGGCCTGACTTGAACGATTAATTCCAAACTGGCTAACAGGGAAACTGCTGCTAGTTTTGTAGCAGGTTGCTGCATTAATTGAAGTTGATATTTCATGGCAGTTATTTTGGTGTTTTTGCAAAAACTTGAGACTTGTTACTGCGAACGTCGGATGCTACTTTTGGCTGAGGATTGGCAGCTATGGTGGCAATTTCTAAATTTTGACCAATGTGGTCGAAGCCTTTTCCTTCTTTCACCGCTGCAATGTATTCTTGGGTGAAATGCTTTAGCCCTTGAAGCTGCCCTTTGAGGGTAGGAGGGTATTGAGCCATGATGCGATCTCGGGCTTCTTTTTCATTTTGATTGTTAGCAACTGATGCCAACATCATCTCTCCGGGGTAGAATCGCGATCGCCAAAATCTTCCTCCTTTCTCAATCAGCCAGCACGAGTAGAGGTCAGCAGCCCTTGGCAGAAAAGATTCCGTTGCATTTGAACTGATAATTTGCGGGTCGTACCCTAAATATTTGTGAGCGGCTGCTACCCCAGAATTGGTGATTCTGCCGGTAATTCGGTAGACCATATTTTGCAGAATTTGTGCTCCTGCCGAACATTCGCAGATAGCATCAAAATCTTGGCTTAATAGCAAGACAGCTATGCCATCTTTTCTGCCAGTGGCGCAAAGTTCGCCAACAACTGATGCAAAACCATCTTTTTTGAGTAGGACGCTCAATTCATCTCCAATAAATAAGCTTTTGGGGTGAGAAAGAGCGTTGCGGATGCAAGCAGCATGGGCGTTAATTGCCATTAAATAGGCATCTTGTTCGTTAGAGAGTCCCGATAGGGCGAAGAATTTAACAGCCGGTTCTGGGGAAAATGTGCTGGGCTGACCGATGGCTTTTCCCAAGCGGGATGTTAGCAAAGCATTTCCTTGGCTGAGGATTTGATTGATGGCTAGCCTATCCAGTTCTTCAAAGGACTTAAGATTGAGCCTTTCTTTGCTGCAAAATCTCAGTAAGTCTTGGAGAGTTGGTATTTGCTGCCATTCTGGGGATTGCCAACCTTTTTCAAATGCTTTGTTGTACCGAGCGATGATTTCTGGATCTCTAAGGTACATATCGAGCATTCGTAGGATAATTGAATCGACCCGCTGGGCTAAGTGGGGGTTGTGAATTTTGCCCATTGCGATCGCCACCACAGCTTTGCGGATAAATTCTTTCCAAGATTCCATTCTTCGTTCTCTTTCAGCTTTGTCGAACTTGCGGAGATCTGGTGGTTCTACTAAATTGCTAGACCCTTGGCTGATGTCGTAATATGCGCCTTGGTCGCCCAAAAGTTCGATGGCGGTTTTGAAGGTACTGTTACCGCCGCTGCTGATGTCCATCCCGACAACAGGGATGTTATTCGCTAAGGCTTCAAGGGTAAAACGCCAGCCCAAAACGCTTTTGCCTGAACCCGATTCGCCAGTAATTAAAGCACGGCTAATTTGGTTGTAGAACAAGTCGATAAAAATTGGCTTTCCGCCTCGATGGGTGATAAATTCAACTCCTTTTTTATCCAAGTCGCGGGGAACTGTTAGCGGCAGAATTCCAGCGGCAGTTTCAGTGTCGAGGGTGAGGCGGCGTTCGCTCAAAAATGAACCGCTATGCAGCAACCATTTCCAAGTAATCGGTAGGCATTGCAGCCAAATATCCCAGGCAACGTTCCGCTCGCGGATGACTTTCGCAGTTCCAAAACTATTAGAGAGTACGTTGCAGGCTTGGCTCAATTCTTCCGCTGTGTTTCTGTACACTAAAAAGGCAACGGCTGCATTTAGAGGTACGGCTCCTTGGTAAAGTCGGCGCTGGGCATCAAAAGATTCCTCCTGTTTAATTTCAGCGCCAATATCGCGCCCTTGCCCTTTAGTTATCGCTCGGCTACTAGCGGCTTTTGCTCCTTTCGCTTGTCGGGCTAAGTTATCATTAATTACAAGGGAATTTCCAGCGCTAATTTCTATCCAAGCTTCTGTATCGCGGACGTAGCTTGAGGACATTACCTCCCAAATCCATTTCAATTGCTGGCGGGTATTAATCCAGCCTGCGGGCGCGTCATACATTGTCAGAACAGCGCATTCTTTTCCCTTGCCGGTGAGATAGACGCGGTTGTTGGTCTTGCGGTGTTCGGGGCAGGAGGATACGCCATTCGTTCCTTCAATTAAAACTGTACAAATGTGTTTGTCAGTTGTCTTAATTTCGCTGAGTTGATAGCCAGAATGGGTTTCTTCAAGTTTAACAACTTGAGGGATTTGCGGTGGTTTACTGCTGTTAAATCGCAGCCACAGCCACTCCCAAAGTTCTGAGGAATTCATAGGACTAATTTCTAGTCCCATTTTGGTATTTAACAGAATTTCCCAGCGGAGGAATCCTTGTTCAAAAGAGTTGAGAAGCAGCTTGGTGTAAAATTGCTCTCTGTAAATTCGGGTGTTACCTGCAATGGTTTCCACAATGGAATCGCACAATTTTTTAACTCCATCAATGGCTTTGCCAATGAAATCCCTGGAGATGGTTTCGCCTTCGTTATCGGCAGTCCAAGTACAGAAAGCAATTTGCTCCCATACCTGTCTAGTGCCTTGATGAGTTTGTTGTTGGAGGCGGCGCTGTTCATTTCTGAGCAGTACAGATACGGGTTGGAGTTCAGCGGTGTCAGCTAGTTGTTCTAATTCTTTTTGCCGAGCAGCATCGCTACTGTAACAACCGGTGCAGAAAGTGATTTTTTCACTGGCTGGGATGTCTTTCATTCCTTCTTCAAGAGAAGCTGCAAATGCTGATACTTCGCTCCTAAATAGTAGGTTATGAAGTCCTCGGAGGCGGAATCCAAATACCAGTTGGTAGCTAGTCCCGTTATTGAGGAGCATCCCAGATACTTGCCTGCCATCTTTTTCAATTTCCACTAAACAACAGAGATTAATTTCATTTTGGAAAGGCATAAATTTGCTCCTTCCCCCATATTGATTGGGTACAATTTTGGGTTTCAATTTGATGCGGATTTGTGAATCGTAAGGTTTGCCTTGGATGCTAGGAGGGCGCAGGGAAGAGATGGGAGAAATATAGAAGCTGTCGCCGCTACACCACTCATCTCCGGGGGGCTTGCGGAATTTGTCAGTAAAGAGGTGGGGTTGATTTCCTGTGAGGAGCCACCAGCTTACAATTAGCCAAAGCGAGACAGTGAAGAACCAACCCAATCCCAGGCTAAATAGACCCATTGTTAAGGTGTAGGCAATGGCGGTTAAGAAGCACCAAGGTAGAATTTGATTGGCAGGTATGAACCCGATACTTGCTTGTTTGCCCAGGATTTTATTGACTCTGATAAAGTCTTTTTCGGGATCTCGTAAAGCCATTGGTGACTCCTTTTTTTTAGTTCTAAAAGGTCAAAGTTGTAATTACTCCCAGCGGTGGCAGGTTGGGGGCAAAACGAGCTGTTGTACCGCTGCCGTCGCCGACGAATAAGAAGGTAACAACGTCTATGGCAATTACAATGCCGAAGGCGAGGGCAATTTGGGTGACAATTGGCCGCCAATCGTTGCCTTGCTGCGCTTGGTTGTAAGCGAATAAAGCTGCGGCGGCTACTAATAAGAGAAATACGCCTCGAATGGCATTGAAAATTAAAGCGATGGTTGATTCGTCAATAGCTGTACCTCCTCCGGCGGCTCCAGCTTCGGTTGCTAGATTGGTCATAAATGCTTGGAGACCGCTTAGAAAAATGGCTTGGGCTGGGGTTTGAAAGTTATTCAGGAACATTGTGACTGTGATGACAGCAACGGCTAAGTGCCAGAAGCGAATTTTGCTGCCTAGCAGTTTTTCGAGGATGGGAACGCTGCGGGCAATTTGCCACAGTCCGAAGAACAGCAGAGATGCACAGCTAAATACGCTGACGAATAAGGGTTGGACAAGAGTTAGATAAATGGCTGCAATTAGGCAAATTGCAATGAAGGCTAAATCGGCGTTATTGAGTTTGAATTTACGCATGAATTTGCTAAAATGGCTGCGGCGTTTGTGGATAATGCTTTGGTTAGCAACGCTGGTGCGATCTCTATGAGAGTGGTAGTTGTTGTGTAAGTAATCGTTTTGCATTGGATTTGTCCTCAAAGTGGTTTAAGCTTGCAATTCGTTGCTGTCTTCTTGCGATCGTTCTTTGCGTTCTGGCGAGGTATAGTTGTAGTCTTTAGATGCGTGAGACTCTCTAAATTGGGTTTTTTGTGGCTCTGGGGAGCCGACTACAGCCTCCATTTCTTCAACAGCAATGTGGCACTGTCGAATGTCTGGCGGCTTTCCTTTGACCAGTACGGCATCGAACACTTGTGCGTCACCTTGGCGGGGGTCAGTTCCGATCAGTTGTTTTGACCCGTCCGGCAGATCCAGTATTTCAAATTCGTATTTGACTGCCCCTGGAGTGCCGTCTTCGCGACGCGATTCTCTCCAAGGAAACACTGGATCTTTTTCCCCGCTGAAGCGTTTGGGGAAGGTGTCTTGAAACTTTTCAACTAAAGCTTGGGCAGTTGCTAAATTGTTATACTCTGCTTCCGATTGAGGCAATTTGAAAATGGCTTCTTTTTCTTCTGGAGTTAGCTTGTCCCCCGGCTCAAATTTCCAGCGTTCTTCTTTCTTGGTTCCTGAAAAAAGTTCGCTATTATCGCTGCCTTTGACGACAAGTTTAACTTCGTTGTTTTCAGCAGTTACATATAAGCTGCCGCCACCATCAAAAGCAATTCCCGATCGGGGAGATTGCCCTGTAGCGAAAGCATAATTGACTAAGCAATCTGCCACAGTTTCTCGCTGTTGTTGTACTTTTGTTTGAGCTACCATTTTGCTAAGAAGATCCTCTGGTTCGCCTTCCTCTTCGTTGATACTGTTAACTGTGGGCTGAACTTTTTGGCGAGCTTCTGGCACTTTTGAATTAGGATTAAATTCTGATTCAACAGGCATTTTAATGGTCATTTTCTGCTCCAGTTTGTCAACGATGCTTTCCAGGCGATCCAATCTTTTTGAGAGGTTGCCTAGATAGTCTTGGATTTGGTCTAGCTGTTCGCTGATGCTGGTATTTTTATCGAGCTGTAGAGGTCTAGATTTCTGGGAGTTTGGGTTAAGTTTGCTCTCTAGGTCGTCAATTTTTTTGCCAATTTGATCTGCTTTGGCTTCGGGATTGGTGATTTTAATTCCCTTGGCAGTCTTGGCTTCAATGTCGGGATCTATTCTCTGAGGCTGGCTCGTTTCCAGTTCCTCTGGTTCAGTTGCAGCAGGTGGTTCTAATACCTGCTTAGCCCGTTCAGCAAGTTTTTCTGTGCGTGTATCTATTGCTTCGATACCTGCAATGACATCAGCTTGTTTAGCACGAGTAGCAACTCGGTCGGTGCGAGTGTTTAATGAGTCAATTTGTTCGAGAATTTGTTCGAGTTTTTCTGCCTGTTCTTTTTCCCTTGCTCGTTCAATGTAATCAATTAGTTCTCCAATAGTTTTGGCTCCAATTAGCCCCATTAAAGAGGCAGTTTGGACGGTTAAGCCACTTACGGTTAATCCGTTAATTTCGCTTCCTGTAGCAGCGACATTTCCACCTTGGCGTTCGGTTTCTTTTAGAACAGTTTCAAGGGTGTCGAGTAAGGGATATTTTGGTTCGGAGTTTTTAGGCAGTTGTTGTTTGATTTGTCCGTTATTATTTTGAATGCTGCGATTTTTAGCGATATTACCCAAGACACCATTGGGAATAGGAGCATCCTCGCTATCGGATAGTAACTCGTCAATATCATATTCTTCCTCCTTTTGGGGCGTTTTGCTGGCAGTTTTTTGAGAAGTTGTTGGCTTTCCTAGCTGCTGTTTAGACTGGGATGATTTGCGAGTTGAGGTATTGTGGCTGGGAAGGTCTGTATCTTCTTCTAAATCAGTTAAGTCATCCTCCAATTCATCATCAAGTTCTTCATCAAATTCTTCGGAAATGCTGTCCTCCTCTAATTCATCACTGGCATCCAGCCCGATTAAGCCCATAATTTGGGATGGAGTATAGTAATTGTTATTGTTTTTGGTTTCAACGTCAGCCTGTTTCAGATTTTTTACTAAATAAACACCGCTGGTTCTCTGGCTGGGGTCTTTAGTTAAATAGAAAACAAAGCCAGACACTTCACCTTCTTTTCCTTCAGTAACTAAATCCATGCTGACACTAGCTTTCTGATTGCCAGATTCATTGATTCTGTCAGGTCGTTTGTTGAAGGATTCAACGAAGTTTTTGAACTCTTCCCAGTCCTCAATGCCGCCTTCTTCTTGGATTGCTTCTATGGCAGCATCGAGGGTTTCCTGAATGTGTTCTAGTTTTTTGACGTGCTTGGGATCTGTGGCTGTTAGGACAGACCAAGTACGCTTTGGGGCAGAAAATTGTCTTTGGGAGTTGGTTTTAGTTGATAGTTTGGCTGCCATTTTTTCTCACCTCCTATATTGATGCAATTGTTAGGTTCGATGTTGAACTTTTAGCTGTGCTTGAGATTGTCAAAGATGACTATTGGCTAGTTGCGCGATTGTTTGATTGGGTGTTTCTTCGCGGGTTTCGCTCAAAAGTTCTGTTCTGATTTTCCCTCTTAGTTCTTGGTGATATTCGCCTAGCATTCGGCTGAATTCTTGCAGAACTTCTAGGCTTTGTTTGGGTAACTTTCCTGTTTTTACTGCTGTCTCTACACCTCTGGTCATTTGGCAAATGTGTATGCTCATTTTTCGCAGTTGGGCACAAGTTCCTTCATTGATAGGGGGGACTGTGTGGTTAAGGCTAAAAGCGCGTTTACGCAAGTAGTCTGACAGGCTTTTTTCACCTGCTTCTGCGGCACGTTTCACTAAATCTGCCTTTTCAAAGGTGGTTAGACGTACTCGGACGACTTCAGTTTTTCCGTTGGGTTTGTCAAGTTGGTTTTTGGGGAGAGTTGCAGTTGTAAGCACATCAATTCTCTAGGGCTAACTAATGGTTTATTAAGGCTAAGTTGAAGAGCAAGGGATTAGGTTTGAGCGGTGATTCATCCATTGCTTTCATTGATTCAATTGTCAGCAATTCTGTTGGAGATGAGCCTGTTTCTTTCGGTTTATGTTTTATTAGGTCACAAGTTGCATTAGTGAGAGGCTACTAGAGCAGTTTTTATCATCCAGATGGCTGATTCGAGGGTGGATACTGCTGTCTGGATTGCTTGTAGCTTTTGACTGTGATGTTTTAAGGCTGTAAATTGCATCATTGTTGAGCATGGTTTACAGCCCATCGTGCTTTGTTGTTGAGGACGGCTATTCGCGATCGCCGTCGCTCAACAAAGTGTCAATATTTCGTGCTGGAAGTTTAAGCAAGTCTGAGTTGATGTTCCCAGAAGAAGTGTTCTGTGTTATCTCGGCTGCGACACAGGTACTTCCAAATGTCCAAGTCTGTGTCCATTACTAGGCCCATGACGATATAAGATTCTTCATTGTCTGTCACCGTATCCCCAAATTTGAAATCGGGTTGCGCCCAATAGTCAGGCAGGGCGATCGCATTCGGTTCAGGGGCGGTAGCAGTGGTTGGATGCGATATTTCAGTCGCCGCGTAGTGTTTTTGTGGCATTTGGTCAATTTTAAGGGTAAGCGATCGCCTTGCTTGCTGGCGGTAGCCAGAGGAGAGCTATTCGTTAGCTACTTGTGCTGAAGCAAAAATATAGCAAATTCCATGTATCTGTGGTACACTATGTTCAGTAGCGATCGCAGAAAAAATGAAACCTTATTTGATCGAGTTTCGCCAAAAAATAGTTAAAGCCTATGAACAAGGAGACACATCAATTC
>NZ_JARFTR010000002.1 GCF_029167235.1 Kamptonema sp. UHCC 0994
TTTTTTTTTTTCAAGCAAAAGAGGCCATAGGATTTCGGGTTTTTTTTGGGGGGCGGGGAGAGGTTATAAAGGGAAGGGGTGGGGGGTGGGGGGTTGGGGGAAGAGGGGGTAAGGGGCTAGGGGCTAGGGGCTAGGGGAAGAAGGGAATAGAATCGGGCTTCAGCAATGAGCGAGTGTATTAAATGCCTTGGCGGTTGCTATATCTGTAATAGGACTAAGAACAAAAAACCAGGTTTCTAGAAACCTGGTTTTTGACTCTGCGTGCGTAAGTCTTATAATCGCGATCGCCAATTACCAATTACCAATTACCAATTAGCCATTACCAATTAGCAATTAGCAATTAGCCATTAGCCATTAGCAATTAGCAATTAGCCATTAGCCATTAGCCATTACCAATTATCCTACTAAGGCAGAGGTGCTACGCCATCTGTTGGCGCGATCGCACCTTCCTCTGGCTTAGCTTGCTGTTCAAGTAACTGTCGTTGTTTTTCCCGAAACTCTGTCGCCGCATCAGTTACATTCTGGTGCTGTTCCGAGCTAAACTCATTCAGATCCCGGAGAGTACCTAACCTGGATCTGTGAATTAAGTCCAAAATTCCCATTCCATTGCCACGACCCGAAAAAGGGTCTCTACTATCCTGAGTTTGAAAGTCTTGTAGCGGTTGAGCACTATTCACCGCACCGCTATTTTGAGCATAAGTTGGCTGAGGTAGAAAAACAACAACCGCCCCCATTGTACTCACGGCAGCTAGAATCGCGCTGATGCTAGACTTAGAGGTTTTGATTTGCATAATTTTTCGCTAAACGCTCCATTAATAATGGTATCAAACTGATAGTTTATTTGCTCTAGTCCACTTAAGATCGGGCGATTGAAATCGCGGCTACACAAACAAAGTCCGCCTTCGCGGACTAAAGGAAAATCAACACCTTCATAACCAGCCTACGCGGGTTATGAAGGTGTTGACGCGGTTTCAACCGCCGAGGAACCTAAAAAGTAAAGGTAGTTCTCACGACACCAATCAACAAATCAGAATTATCATTATTATGATCGGGAGCCGTCAGCCAAATAATACCCGGCGTAATTGAGATATTATCGTTAAGCTTAAACTGATAGAATGCTTCAACGTGCAAGGAAGTATCCTTATCTTCGGGCAAATCATCAGTAGAAGTGCTTGTTACTTTCGGTTCCATACCTACAAGGATACCTGCAAGATTGCCCTCTTTCAACAAATCTGGGAAAGCCAAGGTGACAGCCCAATTCCAGATTTTCTGATCGCCCCGTTCAATACTACCTCCCAGTGTAGACAGAGTGCGCTGTGCAGTATAGCCGACCCAACCACCTAGAGCAAAGCGCTTGCCAAGTTGCCAGGATGCTTCTAAGCCGTAGGAGTTGCTAGAAACCGGAAGTGTTTTGTCGGTGTTGATGCCGAAATAATCTAGGCGACTGGGAAAATTAGCAGCATTACTACCAGTACCAGTAGTTACTCCGTAGGAATTGACATAAGTTAAACCTAGTGCAAAAGTCTTGCTAGGGGTGAAAGTTAATTGAGCGATCGCACCATAGGGGCCATTAAACAAACCCGCGCCCTGCTGTGGGCTAGCAGCATCAGAGGCTAAGAATCCTAAGCTCAATTCTAAGCGATCGCCAAATTGATGTCTAATCCCAATCCCTGCACCCCCAACTTGATAATAAATCGGATTGCGCGTACCAAAGTTAGAAAGCGCCCCAGTAGCGCCATCCCCATCAAAGAAAGGATTAACTGTATTGGTAAAATCATCAGGAGCCCCAGCATTTGCCTCAAGAAAAACCGTTGTACTCTTACCAATCGGAAAACTGTAAAGCAAGGCATCTAAACTAACAGTATTGCTAGCCTCTGCAAACGGCCCCGCATTAAACCTGAGTTCCCCTTCCGGTGTGAAGGTAGAATTAGTCGAAAAAGACCCCAAGTTTGTCACTTGCAGCCTAGTTCTCAGCAAATCTTCACCGCTGAAACTGGTATCAAAATTCAGGCGCACCCTACTACCAAAAACGGTAGAAGTATCTATTTCCCTGCCATTAGCATTATCTCCCGCCGCAATTCCAGCTACCCCAAAAATGACTTCGCCATTAAGTTTAGTTGTAGTGGAAAATTGATTTGCCTCTAATTCCGCCGTGCGAGCTTCTAAGGCATCCACGCGCCCCCGGAGAGTAGCAAGTTCTGCGGCAAATTCTTCTTGCAGCTTTTGCAGTGCCAGCAAATCTTCTCTTTTAACTAGGTTAGTTGTACCAGCCCCAATTAACTCATTAATGCGTTCTAAACAAGCATTTAAACCTGCCGCAAATTCGTAGCGAGTCATCGCCCGATTGCCCCGATAAGTGCCATCGGGATACCCAGCAATGCAGCCATAGCGCTCTACAAGGGATTGTAGGGCTTGAAAAGCCCAGTCTGTGGGCTGAACGTCGGAAAGTTGAGAAACTGATGTTACTTGGCCAACAGGCTCGTTATTGACACCATCTTCAGAGCTGTATTGGTTGACTTGCTCTAAAACTGTTGAAGTTGGCGCAGGTTCTGGATTTGGGACTTGCGAGTGCACAGAGGGAGTAAAGAGTTCCGCAGACAGGTTATCCGCTGGAATTTCCAGGGGTTGTGGCTGTGGCGCGATCGCAGATTTTCCGGCTTGAGTTGTTGCTACTTTTTCCTGATTTATATTTTCTAGAGAAAGAGGGGCTTGAGGCGCGATCGCTAACTCTCCCCTCGATTCCTCTGTACCCAAAACTCCATCTACGTTATCAAAGTCAGTTTTAGCATCAAACTGTGCGATCGCTTGCCCATCCTGAGCTTGAGTTACAGCCCCAATTTTTACGGCCGAATCTGCTAGCGCCGCCGCAGACACAGCCAAACTTACTCCAATTAATGCTGGGCTTACCAGCAAAACTTTCCACAAAATTTTAGACATCTGCACTTCACACCTATTCAAGCTAAAAAGACTAAAGTTCTCAAATAATCCCCCTAAAAATCATTCTTGTCAAGAATAATATTCATTATTAATTGCTATACATAAACCCTGCCTAAATCCTGTTCAGTGATACGATAGCTATTTTTGGATGTTACAAATAGCAGACTTAAATACACAAAATAAGTTATTTGTCAATATCTAAAATCCAAAATTCAAAATAGGTATCAAGTGGGGAATTTCAGTGAAGTCTGCTGTGAAACTAAAATATGCTCTCGTTCACGAATGGTTAACCCCGAAAGCAACTGGCGGCTCCGAACTCGTTGTAGAAGAAATCCTCAAACATATCAACGCTGATATTTATGCACTAATTGACTTTGAATCGAGCAATCCTCAAAGTTATCTTTACAAGCGAGCGATCGGCAAAACATTTTTACAGCACCTTCCTTTCGCCCGCAACGGCGTACAAAAATATCTACCTCTATTGCCCCTAGCAATTGAACAGCTAGATTTACGCGAGTACGACATCATACTCTCCTCTTCCCACGCCGTTGCTAAAGGCGTACTCACAAGTCCCCAACAACTCCACATTTGCTACTGCCACACCCCCATGCGCTACGCCTGGGACTTAACCTTTGACTACCTCCGTAGTAGCAAAGCCGGACAAGGAATTCAGGGCTTACTAACCCGTTATTTACTCCACAGAATTCGCCAGTGGGACGTAATTTCTGCCAATCGAGTAGATTATTTCATCGCCAACTCCCAACACACCGCACGGCGCATCTGGCGGTGTTATCGACGGCCAGCAGAAGTCATTTACCCCCCAGTAAACATCGATCGCTTTCGCTTTGAACCAAAGAAACAAGATTTTTACCTGACAGTTTGCCGCTTAGTCAGTTACAAGAGAATATCCATAGTTGTCAAAGCCTTCAATCAACTCGGACTTCCCCTAGTAGTAATTGGCACCGGGCCTGAGTTACACTTGCTCCAGCAAATAGCTCAACCCAACGTGCAAATCCTCGGCTGGCAGTCCCCGGAAGTAGTTGAGAAATATATGGCCGAGGCAAAAGCCTTCGTCTATGCAGCCTGCGAAGATTTCGGCATCGCCTTAGTCGAAGCCCAAGCTTGCGGGACACCAGCGATCGCTTATGGAGGTGGAGGTGCATTAGAGACAGTGATTGATATTCGGCAACACCCAAACTCTGGAACAGGATTATTTTTCTCGTCCCAGACAGAGGAAGCCTTAGTCGAAGCAGTAGAGGCCTTCGAGGCCATGAGTGGGGCTTTCAACCCAGAAATGGGGCGATCGCAAGCCGCTCAGTTCCATCCTAAAATTTTTCAGGAACGCTACCTAGCTTTTTTGGAACGCTGCTGGCAAGAATTTCAACCTGTAAAATTTTAAGGGAAAATAGGCATCAAAATCAATGGTAGAAAGGGATTTAGGGATTTTACAGCTCTCAGCAAGGGAGGGCCCACTAGGGGAAAACTACCACTTTTTACCGATTCATTGTTTTTGATTTCTACTACCTTGCGTCTTGAGGCTTTATGATCATGACTGTGTGTGGTGTGAATTGAAGGAGTAAGATGACTGCCGACAGCCAACTCATCTCCGGCAAGGTAATTCGAGCGATCGCTCGACGCGGTTTTCAGCCTGTCCTGCCTAGAGACGGACGCATAGGCCTGTCTGTACAGAGCCTAGACGGAGAGTTTTTCAAGCGCTGCTTCGATATCCTGTTTTCCCTATCAGTTCTGATAATGTTTGCCCCGGTTTACCTGCTTTTGGTTCTACTAATTGCTTTAAGCTCGCCAGGGCCAGTTTTTTATGTACAAGAAAGAGTCGGCAAAAACCGCCAGCTCTTTAACTGTCTTAAATTCAGAACAATGGTGGAAAATGCGGATGAAATATTAGTGGAGATTATGGAAACTTCCCCCCATCTCCGCCAAGAATTTCAGGACAATTTCAAGCTGAAACAAGACCCTCGAATTACATGGATTGGGAGATTTTTACGAGTTACCAGTTTAGATGAATTTCCTCAGTTTTGGAACGTTTTGAAAGGAGATATGAGTGTCGTAGGGCCTCGACCATTAGTTGTTGAAGAACTGCCAAGATACGGCCGCCACATCAACAAAATCTTAACCATCAGACCTGGAATTACAGGACTATGGCAAGTGTCCGGGCGCAATGACATCCCCTATCCCCGCCGAGTCCAAATCGACCTTTACTATGTAAACGCCAAAAATCTTTGGATGGATCTCTGGATCGTTGTCAAAACTTTTGGCGTAGTGATTTTCCCCAAAAATAACGGGGCTTACTAAAACCAGCTATCAGCATTCAGCTACTATCTATCAGCTATTTGTTCTTAACTTTTTGTCAGGGTCAATTAGCCGATCGATATTAGGTGAATGCTGCTCGGTGGGTTGGCGTATATAAACTCAACATCTTTTAGGGTGGGCAATCCTCACCCTAAATTTAGTTATGACCATTTAGTAATTGGTAATTGGTAATTGGTAATTGGTAATTGGTAATTGGTAATTGAAAGCAGTAACTACCCAATTGAAAACTGCTATAAGTAATTTTCCCCATCTCCCCCATCCTCCCCATCCTCCCCATCCTCCCCACTCATCAGCGGTCAATATCTTTGCAAAAACTACATAGTTCCTTGACCCTGAGTTGGGGATTATAGGTTAACGTAGAAATTTGATAATGGCAAAGGCAAGTAACAACAGCCCTAGCCCTTAGAGTTAAAGTGTCTGTGAAGGGAAAATCAAATGACGGAACGCAAGCGAGCGCTAATTACGGGTATTACAGGTCAAGACGGCTCCTATTTGAGTGAATTGCTACTAGAAAAAGGATATGAAGTTCACGGTATTATCCGGCGAAGTTCAACCTTTAACACCGATCGAATTGACCATATCTATGTCGATCCTCACAGTGACAATGCCCGTTTATTCCTCCATTACGGCGACTTAACCGACGGGACTACCCTGCGCCGAATTTTGGAAGAAGTTAAACCCATAGAAATTTATAACTTAGGCGCTCAATCTCACGTTCGAGTTAGTTTTGACGCACCAGAATATACCGTTGACGCAGTAGGTTTAGGCGTATTGCGTCTCTTAGAAGCGATTCGCGACTACCGCCATCGGACAGGAATTGAAGTGCGATTTTATCAAGCTGGTTCCTCTGAAATGTACGGTTTAGTTCAGGAAGTTCCCCAGAAAGAAACAACACCATTTTATCCCAGAAGTCCCTATGCTTGTGCCAAGGTTTATGCCCACTGGCAAACAATAAATTACCGGGAATCTTACGGGATGTTTGCCACAAATGGTATTCTATTTAACCATGAATCACCTCGGCGTGGTGAAACGTTTGTCACCCGTAAAATCACTCGCGCCGTAGCCAGAATTGTCGCCGGCAAACAGAAAAAACTTTACCTTGGTAATCTCGATTCTAAGCGCGACTGGGGTTATGCTAAGGACTACGTAAAAGCCATGTGGCTGATGTTACAACACGACAAACCGGATGATTATGTAGTAGCAACTGGTGAAACCTATTCGATCCGCCAATTTCTGGATAAAGCCTTTGAATATGTCAACTTAGACTGGCACGAATATGTCGAATTTGACGAACGCTATTTACGACCGGCCGAAGTAGAATTGTTAATTGGCGACTCTACTAAAGCCCGGAAAAATTTAGGTTGGGAACCATCTGTCACCTTTGAAGAGTTAGTCCACTTAATGGTAGACTCTGACGTAAAGGCTTTTGAAGAGCAACTGCGTGGTTCTAGTAACACCAGTTTTGATTAATTTCTGCAACTAATAACCATCAGTAGTTGGCTGGAATTGTAGGCAATTATACTACGAACAAAATGTTTAAACCCATTGCCAGCCATCAACTGAGTGAACAATATCTTAGATTGTGGGAAAGCCGATTTTAGATTTTTTGTGAATATTTAATCAATCACTTAATCAGGGCATCTATAATCTAAAATCGGCGGATTGCTAAATAGCTTGTGCAAGCAAATTACTCTGGAAATGAGGATAGAAATATGACTGGGCTAGATTTGAGTGACAAGCGGATTTTAGTTACGGGTGGCGCTGGTTTTTTGGGTCGTAACGTTGTCGATCAGCTTGTGAAAGCAGGGGCTAATCGGGAAAAGATTTCGATTCCACGTTCCCATGATTTTGACCTCCGAGTGATGGAAAATTGCCAGCGTGTTGCTGAGAAACAAGATATCATCATTCACTTAGCTGCCCACGTCGGCGGCATTGGTTTAAATCAGCAAAAACCTGCTGAATTATTTTACGACAACTTGATGATGGGGGTTCAATTAATTCACGCCGCCTATCAAGCCGGAGTTAAAAAATTCACCTGTCTAGGCACTATTTGTGCTTATCCCAAATTTACTCCAGTTCCATTTAAGGAGGACGATCTTTGGAATGGCTACCCGGAGGAAACTAATGCGCCTTATGGAGTTGCCAAAAAAGCTTTATTAGTGCAATTGCAATCTTATCGGCAGCAATACGGGTTTAATGGTATTTATTTGTTGCCTGTAAATTTATATGGCCCGGAGGATAATTTCGATCCTAAAAGTTCTCATGTAATTCCAGCGTTAATTCGGAAAGTACATGAGGCACAGCTAAGGGGTGATAAAGAGTTACCTGTTTGGGGTGATGGTAGTCCTACTCGCGAGTTTTTGTATTCCCTTGATGCAGCGCGGGGGATTGTGATGGCCACTCAATCCTATAATGACTCGGAACCTGTTAATTTGGGAACTAATCATGAAATATCAATTCGAGACTTGATTAATCTCGTGTCTGAATTGATGGGATATGAAGGGGAAATAGTTTGGCAGACTGATAAACCCAATGGCCAACCGCGCCGATGTTTGGATACGGAAAGGGCGAAAAAGGCGTTTGGATTTACTGCCGAAATGGAGTTTAAGGAAGGGTTGAAGAATACTATTGAATGGTATCGGGAACACGCGGTATAATTCTCTGATTAAACCCGGTTTTGTTAAGAAATCGGGTTTTTTAAGATGATTAACGTTACTCTTCTATTTTCAAGTATGTTTAGTAAAGCAGAATTACGTCGATCGCACCTCAAAACCCGCCAATCCCTCTCCGTACAAGCATGGAAACAAAAAAGCGATCGCCTCTGCACCCACATCCAACACTCACCCCTATTCACCCAAGCACAAACAATACTAGCCTACTTCACTTATCGCCAAGAACCAGACTTAACACCCCTATTTACCATCCCTAAAAAATGGGGATTTCCCCGCTGTAGCGGTAATCAACTCTCCTGGCATAACTGGACACCCGGAGATAATTTACAAACAGGAAAATTTGGTATACTAGAACCTTACCCAGACAGCCCCATATTAGAACCATCCGCAGTCGATTTAATCCTTGTACCCGCAGTAGCTTGTGATACACAGGGCTATCGCTTAGGTTACGGCGGTGGCTATTATGACAGAATGCTAAGTTTACCAGAATGGGCATCAAAGCCTGCGATCGGCATCATTTTTGAGTTTGCTTGCTTAGCAGAACTTCCAATTGATTCGTGGGATCGACCTCTACACGGCTTTTGTACAGAAACAGGTTTAATCATGGTACAAAAACGAGCGGAGAATCGATCGCAACCGCAAAGGTGCGATGTTTTTAATTACTGAAACCATTGATTTGATTGCATTTTCTTTTTCTCATCGATAACTAAAGCCCTTTTCCTTCTTCCCTCTTCCTTCTTCCCTCTTCCTTCTTCCCTCTTCCTTCTTCCTTCTTCCTTCTTCTGAATTTCACAATCTCCCGCTATACTGCTTTGGTTAAGGGTGAGAATGTCAACTCAGTTGTGCGTTGTCTAGCATAGCCTCAAAATCGACTTGCTTCGCCCCTACCAACTGAAAACTAATCATCACCTATGGCTCAACGCTACATTCGCATTCAAACCCCACAAGGACAGATTCATTACGGTTTGCTACAACTGAGCAGAAGCGTTCAGGTACTTGATGCACCTCCCTGGCTGAAAGGACAACCCACAGACTTAGAGCTGCAACCAGACACATATAAAATTCTAGCTCCTTGCTCCCCCTCTAAAATTGTCGCCGTCGGCAAAAATTATACTGACCACGCCGCCGAAATGGGTACTCCCGTCCCTACTGAACCCCTGTTATTTCTCAAACCACCTACCGCCATCATCCCCACAGGAGCAACCATCCGTTATCCATCACAATCTGAGCGAGTAGACTACGAAGGAGAATTAGCTCTAGTAATTGGGGAACCTTGCACTAACTGTACTCCAGAAGAAGGTCACAACAAAATTTGGGGCTATACTATCGCCAACGACGTAACAGCTAGAGATTTGCAAAAACGCGATGGTCAGTGGACGAGAGCCAAAGGATTTGATACCTTTTGCCCATTGGGGCCTTGGATAGTCCGCGAACTCAGTCCTGGTGCACAATTGCAGACTTTTGTCAACGATACGACTGAACCAGTACAGTCAGCCCAAATTAATGAAATGGTTTTTTCTCCCGATTTTCTAGTTTCTTATATTAGCCAAGTAATGACCTTGATGCCGGGAGATGTGATATTAACTGGAACACCTCAAGGTGTAGGGCCATTACAAATAGGCGATCGCATCCGAGTAGAGATAGAAGGCATTGGTGCCCTAGAAAACACCGTAGCCGCTAGATAATTAAAAATTAAAAGTTAAAAATTAAATTCGTCATTTTTAATTTTTAACTTTTATAGCAATCGCTAGGGCGATTAGGGCAAGTACAACTTTTACCTTTAGTCCATAATCCCTTACAGAGTAACCTCTTCCCTAGCCCCTAGCCCCTAGCTATAATTGTCACCGCACTTGCATATAAACTGCATCCGAAAGCGGAGGAATCTCTGCATAACGTCCAAATAGAGACTGAACGACAGCATAAACAAACGCTGACACCAGACCTAAAAAGATCATGTTAAAAAGAGTCTGAATCACAAAACTGACCTGACCCCCGGCAAAAAGTCCCAAAATCAAACTGCACAAAACCAAAATAATGTCGATAAGAATAGCTTGCATCGCATTGAAACGAATAAAGTGATTAATACTTTCGTTTCTAACTACACCCAAATACAAGCCAAAGAAAATAATCAACCCAGCAAACGGTACTGTTTGGTAAATCTTTAGCACTGGAAGTAGCGGCACAAAAAATAGTCCGAGCGCCGGAAACTGTCGAAATAAGAACTGACCAAACTGTAGCCCATCAATCAAGGGCAACAGATAAGGCAAACAAGCAAAAATCCGTTCTGGAATAGTCGTAGATCCGCGCCAAGTCATAGAAAATTCTCCTAAGTCCAGTAATTAACCATTCAGTTTAAACTTGCCAATTTCGTTGTTGTCAGTGAAAGTCATAGACTGTTTATCATCCTTCCTGACTTTCTTATCGTAATACGGTTTTCCTAAGTTGGGTGCTAAAGTTAGGGAAAATATCGAAGGTAGATTTTAACCCAGCGTTTGTCTTTCATCCTCGTACTGAAGTTACGGGGGTTTTCAAGGCAACCCTCAGAATGCAGTAACCGACTAACTTCTCAGTCCCCAACAAAAAGCTGCTGTCAACCTTTCAACCGAATCTAGGTGCTAGCACAAAGAGACTACTGTATATTAGCAATGCGAAAGCCCATCTGACACTCATACTGGTCGGGTTGGCTGGTGGTGGGTTTAGGGATGAGATGACCGCAGCGGAGTTCATTTCCCCTCCAGCGGGGTTGACCGCTCTGATCCGCAAGTAAACAACTTTGACAAACAGACTGAGGAGCAAGCATCTGGTTTTCCATTAAAATTACTAACATTTGACACCTCCGGGAGAGTCCAGACCGCTAAATTCATTGTACTTCAGGACTTTGAGACTATCGGTTAAAGATGAACACAATGTAATATTTATGTCAATAGTACCCAGGCCATAGTGTTGTGGAAGTGGTATGGTGCCCGTTAACTTAGGATAGGGAAACTAGGTAGAAGGTGCGATCGGCCTTCACATACTGGGCACTAAAAAGATGGGAAAATAGGAAAATAGGGAAAATTCCCAATTCTTCGTGCTTCCTTAAACTTCCCCAAGACCAAATACCCCATCCCCGATTCCCAATTTGTTGAGAGGTTTACTTCGTGAGCGATACTAACTTAGAATTACTTGGCAAGACCGATCCCTTAGTGGCGGATTTAATCGGCAAAGAACTCCAGCGACAGCGGGATCACCTAGAACTGATTGCCAGCGAAAACTTCACGTCAGCAGCAGTTTTAGCAGCTCAAGGCTCTGTTTTGACCAACAAGTATGCAGAAGGCCTACCGACCAAGCGCTACTATGGCGGTTGCGAATTTATCGACAGCGTAGAACAACTGGCTATAGATCGTGCTAAACAGCTATTTGGAGCCGCCCACGCCAACGTTCAGCCTCACTCTGGAGCTCAGGCTAATTTTGCAGTATTTTTAGCACTGCTAGAGCCAGGAGACACGATTATGGGGATGGACTTGTCTCATGGCGGACATTTAACTCACGGTTCCCCTGTTAACGTCTCTGGCAAGTGGTTCAAGGCTTGTCATTATGGCGTTAGTCGGGAAACAGAACAGTTGGATTATGCTGAAATCTTAGAACTGGCAAAACAATACCGACCAAAATTGTTGATTTGCGGTTATTCAGCTTATTCTCGTGCGATCGACTTCGAGAAATTTCGTGCGATCGCAGACGAAGTAGGCGCATACCTCCTCGCCGATATCGCCCACATCGCCGGTCTAGTTGCAACGGGACACCACTCCAGTCCCCTCACCCACTGTCACGTTGTCACCACCACTACCCACAAAACTCTCCGGGGCCCCAGAGGTGGTTTAATTCTGACAAATGACGCAGAACTTGGTAAAAAGCTCGATAAAGCAGTTTTCCCAGGCAATCAGGGAGGGCCCTTAGAGCACGTTATTGCCGGTAAAGCCGTAGCCTTTGGCGAAGCCTTAAAGCCAGAATTCAAAATCTACTCCGGCCAGGTGATTGAAAATGCTCGCGTCATGGCTGCTCAATTACTGCACCGAGGGTTGAAGATTGTCTCAGGTGGAACCGATAATCACTTAATGCTAGTTGACTTGCGATCGCTGCCCATGACTGGCAAACGGGCAGATCAACTCGTCAGTGGCATAAACATTACAGCCAATAAAAACACCGTACCCTTCGATCCAGAGTCACCTTTCGTCACCAGTGGCCTGCGGTTAGGAACACCAGCAATGACCACAAGGGGGATGGGAACCACAGAATTTGTGGAAATTGCTAATATTATTGCCGATCGCCTGCTACAACCAGAAGATGAAGCAGTGACAGCAGAATGCCGCCAAAGAGTAGCAACTTTGTGCGATCGCTTCCCCCTTTACCCTCACCTTAACTTGAGAGTAGCAGCCTTAGCCTGATGCTTGGGGAGCTAGAGGAGAGAGAGACTGGGAGACGAGGTTAGATTTATCTACCTCCCATCCCCTGCACCCCCTCTCCCCTTTCCCCCTCTTCCATCATTCAGAAACCATCTGAAATGTAGTAGACTCTGCCTGACACCCTATTTCCCCGTACTTTACAGATTTCAGATGTCGCACCATCTGTACCACTTGGTAGCCTTTCTCGTTTCAGCGATAGTTGTCCTGTCGAGTACGCCGCTTGTCAAAAAAATTGGCATCGCCAGCGGGCGCGTAGATAACCCCGGTGGACGTAAAGTACACGATCGCCCGATGGTGCGTTTGGGAGGTGTGTCTATTTTCCTAGGCACATTAACCGCTTTGCTAATTGTCTGGTGGTCTGGAGGCTTTCTTGATGACACCGGACAAACTCTCAACCGTCAAGACGAATATGAAATCTGGGGCGTTACCATCGGCGGCCTCGCCTTCTTCTTGATTGGTTTGGCAGATGACTTATTTTCCCTCTCAGCCTTCACTCGCCTGCTGATGCAAGTCAGTGTTGCCAGCATCGCCTGGTGGGTTGGCGTGCGGATCGACTTTCTGACAATTCCAACAATGGGACTGGTACCCATTGAAATCCTTAGCTTGCCCGTGACAGTAATTTGGCTAGTTGGTATGGCTAATGCCATCAACTGGATTGACGGTTTAGACGGCTTGGCTGCCGGTGTTTCAGGCATTGCCGCCGTTGTGATGCTAATTGTCAGTCTGTTCATGCACCAACCAGCCGCCGCCTTAATTGCAGCCGCCTTAGCTGGTGGTTCCCTAGGATTTCTGCGCTACAACTTCAATCCGGCTCAAATTTTTATGGGAGACGGTGGTGCCTATTTCATGGGATTTACCCTAGCTGGAGTAGGAGTAATTGGCTTGGTTAAAACTACTGCTGTCACCTCTGTTTTGTTGCCGTACTTGATTCTAGCTGTGCCAATTTTGGATATGTCGGCGGTAATTCTCGATCGCTTGCGTAATGGCAAGTCGCCATTTATTGCTGACAAACGCCACCTCCACCACCGACTGCTAGAGGCGGGACTTTCGCAGCGATTAACAGTTTTGTTTATTTACTCCTTGACCCTCTGGGTAGGAAGTTTAGCCCTAGCTTTTTCAGGAATTCCTAGTGGCTTAGTTTACGCCTTGAGTGCTACAGGTCTTCTAGCTTATACAAGCTGGAAAGTCTGGAGACACGCTAAAAATTAATGACAGTTAACAGTTAACCGTTAACTGTTAACTGTTAACTGTTAACTGGTGAAGGAAAATTAGCGTAATTTAAAATCAAATTTCGGTCTAATACCAATTCTTAAAAGTAGATCGTTAGGAAATTTTATTGTTCCTTCAGCTATAATAAAAAATTAAAACTGGAAAAATTTAGCCATTTTTAATTTTTAATTTTTAATTTTTAATTCTTCCAGATGGTTGCTGAAATTATTTGTGTTGGTACAGAGTTACTGCTAGGGGATATTCTCAATAGCAATGCCCAGTTTTTAGCGCAGCAATTGGCAAGTTTGGGGATTCCCCACTACTACCAAACTGTGGTTGGGGACAATCCAGAACGGATTAAACAGGTATTAGAGATTGCTATGGGGCGATCGCATATCCTTCTATTTACAGGCGGTCTGGGGCCAACTCCCGACGACCTCACAGTAGAAACCATCGCCGACTTCTTTGGCGTTCCCCTAACTGAACGTCCCGAAATTATCGCAGACATTGAGCAGAAATTTGCTCAACGGGGGCGCGTAATGAGTCCCAGCAACCGCAAACAAGCTTTAATGCCCGAAGGGGCAGATATTCTACCTAATTCTAGCGGTAGTGCACCAGGAATTATTTGGCAGCCCCGGCCAAATATCACAATCATGACCTTTCCGGGAGTACCTGCGGAAATGCACCTCATGTGGCAAGAAACCGCCATACCTTATCTGCGGAATCAGGGATGGTGTCGCGAAATAATTTACAGCCGCACCTTAAGGTTTTGGGGAATAACCGAGTCAGCTTTAGCAGAAAAAGTAAATGATTTTTTTAACTTAACTAACCCTACCGTTGCTCCCTATGCCAATCACGGTGAAGTCAAGCTGCGAATCTCAGCTCGCTCCGAATCAGCAGAGCAAGCTACAAAATTGATTTTACCAGTAGAGGAACAGTTGAGACAGATAGCTGGACTTGACTGTTATGGTGCTGACAGCGATAGTTTAGCCTCAGTAGTTGGTCAACTATTACTGAATGCGGGTGAAACTTTGGCTGTGGCGGAGTCTTGTACTGGTGGCGGATTGGGAGCAATGCTAACCAGTATCTCTGGTAGTTCTAACTACTTTTTAGGGGGAATTATTTCCTACGACAACCGAGTTAAAGTAGGGCTGTTAGGTGTTAATGCAGAAGATTTAGCTAAATTTGGCGCAGTAAGCCGTACAGTAGCAAAACAAATGGCAGTGGGAGTGCGATCGCGTCTAGAAACTACTTATGGTTTGAGTATTACAGGAATTGCCGGGCCTGGAGGGGGGAGTGAGGATAAACCAGTGGGATTGGTTTATATCGGTTTAGCCGGGCCTAGCGGTGAGGTAGAAGCTTTTAAATATCGTTTTGGTAATCTGCGCGATCGCAACTGGATTCGGAATCTGAGCACCTGTACAGCCCTCGATCAGTTACGACGAAAACTCTTAGCCTGAAATGGGTGTGGGAGATGGAGCAAAGGGGCAATTCCGTCTTCCATCTCCCTATCTCCCTCTTCATCCCTCGATCCCCCTTGATTATTTGTAAACATTCGTTATTATTAAAGAATGAAGACTGATTGGTAAATCAACTGATTCTCTCCGTTGCCTACAGCAAAGTACCCAGAGAAGACAAGCTCGACTGTTGATTTCAACTCTTTGCTTGCCTGAATTCAGAAATTTAGCCATTAGTCCAGCAAATTAGCGTGAAAAAAAGGAGCTATCTGTTCAATGGAGGAAATTGAAAAGGTACTGGAAGAAATCACGGAATGGATTCGCAAGCTGATAGAAGCTCTCCTGAGTCCAGACGCTCAACCAGAACCTGAACTTATTCCCATTCCAGTCAACCAGCCAAAGCGTCCCAGATAACTCGCAGTGGATTTGAGATTGGCAAAAAGATTCAGCTCTCTGTGAAATCCCAAATCAAAAATCAGAAATAAAAATTAATTTCGCTGGAATTGTTGGAATTGTTAAATATCCTGGTGTTGCATGGCCCAAATCTCAATCTATTGGGTCAGCGAGAGCCTGGAGTTTATGGCAGTGCAACTTTAGATGACATCAACCAGTTGTTAGAGCAAGAAGCACAAACCCTCCAGGTGAAAATTTCTATCCAGCAGTCCAATCATGAAGGCGTTTTGGTGGATGCAATTCATTCAATGTTAGGGCAACACCAAGGTCTATTGATTAATGCTGGAGCTTATACCCATACCAGCGTAGCAATCCGAGACGCGATCGGTGCAGTTAGCGTTCCTGCGGTAGAAGTTCATCTCAGTAACATTTACCGCCGTGAACCTTTCAGGCATCATTCGTTTATTGCGGCGGTGGCAATTGGGCAAATCAGCGGTTTTGGCGCGGACAGTTATCGTTTGGGGTTACAAGCTTTGGTTCATCACCTGAAATATAGCTAGGGGCTAGGGGCTAGGGGAAGAAGGGGCTAGAGGCTAGGGGTAGGTGGATGACGAGACGAACAAATCCTTAACTCAGCTAAAAAGGAAACTGAAATGCGTTACTCCCTGTTAAGTAAGTTTCAAGGTGTACTACTAGGCGCGGCATTAGGGGAATTATTGGGCATTGAATATCAAAGGCAACTATCAGGTTATAATCATCAAAATCAAGGTTTTAACCCCAGTTTAAACAAGATAAAATTGCAAAATTTGCTGCCGGGTGCGGTACGATCTGAATTAAAGTCAGTAAACCTAAACCGTGACTTTCAGCTTAGCCGTAGATCATCTAGTAGCAGTGGGTATTTGGCCTTTCTCTGGGGTAAAAGCTTGATGCGGATGAGAGGTTTGGATTTAAAAGACTTGAAGGAAACTTGGGTAGAATTTTCTAACTCGGAATCTACAAAAGTTAACTCTCAATCAGACTATCAAGCAATCGGTACAGCACCAGAGGAGATATTGCAGGAGAGAAAGGTAGTTTCACCCTTAGCAGTTCATCCTTCACCTTTTATGCTTCACCCTTCAGAAGCGGCAATAGCTACCTTACCAGTAGCGATGTTTTTTCACGAAAATAAAGCTAAACTACGAGAAAAACTAGAGCAAGTGGCGGGAGTGTGGCAAACTCCTAGTCAAGTTGAACAAGATTTAGCGGTAGGGACTTTAGGTGTAGGATATGCGATCGCGCGAGCACTTAAAGAAAAACTCAACCCCTCTACCTTAATTTCTGAAACCCTTACCTATCTGGGGGTAGATACACCTTTGGGAAATTTGCTGGTACAAGTACAGATATTGTTAGAACAGAATGCTAGTTTAGAGGCGGCTCAGACTCAGCTTTATAAAAGTGCAGTTGTAAAACACAAGCCAGAAGTACCACAGAGAAGCTTAGACTTGAAGTTTGTTAGTCCTTCATTTTTTGTGCCGATTGCCATAGCTTTTTACTGCTTCCTAAGTACCCCAGAAAACTTGCGCTTAGCAGTTATCCGTGCAGCGCGAATGGGGGTAGAACCCCAACTCACTTGCAGTCTGGTGGGTGCTCTTTCAGGAGCTTATAATAGCGCTGTCGGCATTCCCGTAGAATGGCGAGTCGCATTGGGAACAAATTCTGAAGGATCTGAGATTTCGAGGCGATCGCCTTTAATTTGGGGTACGGTAAGTATAGGGGAAATTATGGAATTAGCAGCTAACCTCTTAGCTGTTTGGTCTGGAGCATACCACAGCTCGGTCTATAGCGCATCACCACAACCTCCGGTTGTGGCAGCACCTTATGTGATTAGGCCCCAGAGAGTTTAGGTTATTGAGATTTTAGATAATTGAGGAGTGAAATAAATTCAGTGTGAATAGCGATCGCTAACTGTTTACCCCCTCAACAAGCCTAGTTCTAAGTGTGAAAAAACTTAGGGCTAAACACTAATCAGTATCCAGAGTCAGGCAAAATATCTGACAGGGGGTCGATGCTGTTGACAAAAATCTACCTAAACTTTCTTAAACCTATTCATCGACCATGAGTTAGGTTTGAGTAAGTTTCATAGAACGGCTGCTAAATAAATTTGATGTAGCTTTGATATAAATGAATACGCTCCACTCTCTTGCTGCTAGCTTTATTGAGCAGCTAAACGCTGTCCGCAGGGTAAGCAAAAACAGCGCTAACACACAAACTAACAGCGGTTTAGCAAATACTGCACAAAGCCGCCAGCATCTACTATCTCCCTTCTCCCACTCGGATCTGCCTGAGAATGTCGCTCCCTCTGGGGGGCAAACCTCAAAATTAGGTCTGAAAGGTAGGGCACGCTCGCCTTGGCTGCTAGTAGTGGCAGTAGTTTCTTTGACTGGGACAATGGGACACAGATTCTACAATCAGCCAAAATTGGATGTCGGAACTAAAGCTCCCCAGACGATCAAGGCTCCAGCTAGTGCTAGTATCCCCGATCGCAAAACCACCGAAGAACAGCGCAAAGAAGCTCGCACGGGTGCAGTACCAGTGCTAGCGATCGACCCTATTACCGATCGCCATATCTATCAGGAACTTCAAAAATTTCTGGCACGGGGTAACGAATTACGGCAGATAGCAGGGCCATTTCCTTTTGTCGGCACGGAAATGCTTTCAACGGCTGTGCAAAGTTACTTGCGACAGTGCCAAGAGTGGGAATGGCGAGCTGTACTTGCAGAATTGGATGACGAGACGAGCCCCGATACAGAATCGAGTACAGATCAATTCACAGACGCAAAACGGATAGCCAATAAGTCTATAGAGCAGGCAGTGGCGGAACTTGAAGCCTACCGTTTGGTGGTATTAAAGGAAGATTTTAACAAGCTAACAGAAAATATCTCGCAGGCTCGCAAAGGCTATTTTAATGCCTTAGCGGAACTCTCCAAGCAATCTGTTTCAGAACTGGGAGAAGTCTATGATTCCTCTTTGCTAGATTTATCTGATGCTGTTTGGCTGCAAACGCAAACGGGCATTAATCGTATAGCTAGCCGAATCCTGGTTCAAGGCATCCCGCCCGGGTTGCCCAGAGATATCTTAAAGGAGGCGGTGAGACAACAAGTAATGGATGTCATGCCGACGGCAACTCAACCTTTAGCGGTGAAGAGCTTAGGGGCAATTTTGCAGCCAAATCTGGTTAGAGATATAGAAGCAACCAAACAGCTAGCTGAACTTGCCGCACAAAAGGTGAAGCCGGTGATGGCAACTGTGGAAGAAGGCGAGATCATTGTCAAAGAAGGTGAGGAAATCACCCTGTCAGATTTCGTGTTGCTAGACTATTTTAGTTTGAGCCGTAGAGAAGTAAATTGGCTGGGGTTAACGGGGTTTGTGTGCCTAGTTAGCGGTGCAATTGGAGTTGTGCTGCTGGTGGAGAGGTACTATCGTCTGCGGCGCAGAGATCATTTGCTGCTGTTGCTGTTGACGCTGAGTACGCCAGTGTTGGTGAGTCTGGGCGTTCCTTGGACAAGTTTGCCTGCGATTGGGATTTTGGCCGGTAGCTTTTACGGTTCGGCTGTGGGAGTGACGGTGGTGGGTCTGCTTTCGGCTGTGTTGCCGATTGGTTTGGAAATTGACGGGATTCATTTGTTGGCGAGTGCAGCGGGGGGGTTGCTGGGTGCGCTGATGGCTGGCCGATTGCGATCGCGGGAGGAACTAGCTCTGTTAGGCGTGGGGGTGGGGCTAACTCAGGGAATTTTTTACCTGTTGTGTACTCTGATTGCGAGCGCCACTGCTGGCTCGATTTGGTATGCGTTAGTTAGTACGGTCATTCTGCAAAGTCTGGGCGGTTTGGCTTGGAGTATTATTGCTCTGGGTCTAAGTCCCTATTTAGAACATTTGTTTGATTTGATTACGCCAATTCGCTTAGCTGAATTGGCGAATCCCAATCGTCCGCTATTGAAAAGGTTGGCTGCGGAAGCGCCGGGGACGTTTCAGCACACTTTGTTTGTGGCTAGCTTGGCTGAGGCTGCGGCGCGATCGCTGGGTTGTAATGTGGAACTGGTTAGAACTGGCACATTATACCACGATATCGGTAAAATGCACGATCCTATGGGATTCTGTGAAAATCAGATGAGTGGGCCGAATAAACACGATCAAATTAATAACCCTTGGATGAGTGCGGAGATTATTAAAAAGCACGTTACTGAAGGGTTAGTGATGGCTAAGAAATATCGATTGCCCAAGGCAATTCAGGCTTTTATCCCAGAACATCAAGGGACGATGTTAATTGCTTATTTCTATTATCAGGCGCAGCAGATTGTGGCAGAACAAGAGAGGATTGCTAATGGTAAGGAATATGCTAATACAAAGTTAAAAGTCTCAAATCGAGTTTTGAAGGAGGAAGATTTTCGTTACGATGGGCCGATACCTCAGTCGAGAGAAACGGGGATTGTGATGTTGGCGGATTCTTGTGAGGCGGCTTTGCGATCGCTTAAGGATGCCAGCCATGAGGAAGCTTTGAGTATGGTTAATAAGATGATGAGAGCTAGATGGCAAGATAATCAGTTAGTTGATTCAGGATTAACGCGGGAGGATTTAGCGGAAGTTGCGGAGATTTTTGTGCGGGTTTGGGAACAGTTTAATCATAAGCGAATTGCTTATCCAAAGGCAGTTTTGACTCCCAGGTAAGAGTTTATAGCAGGAGGCAGGAGGCAGGAGGCAGGAGGCAGAAGGCGATGCGGGACAGGATCGATTGCTGAAACCATTGATTCTATTCCCTTCTTCCCTTCTTGTCTTCTTCCGTTCTTCCCTAGCCCCTAGCCCCTAGCTATAATTTGGCGTAGATTGGGTTTTAGGCAGTTGCCAAAATACATAGGTTTGTCTAGGTTTTCTCAGGATTTGACGAAAACCAACGATAATTGTGATAAACTGGGGAAACGTTTGATTAGTGCGGGAAGAATAAAGCTTACTGGGTGTGAAAACCACAGAAAAACACTGCTTGCTCAAACTAATTATCAAAAAACCAAATATTTCAAGTCCTCTGCTAATCAAGGCAGTCTCTAACTGGGAAGAGTAGGCCAACCTGAGCAATCAGGAAGCTTATAGCACTTGCTCTAGGCAAAACATAGACCGCTAAGTTTGATTTACAGATTTCTGTAGGTTTTTAGAAGCGGTGGGTCGAATCAAAACCAGTGGGGTTCGCTCGTCAGCATTCCCCGCAGGGTTGCTTTTCAAAGCTTGCTCTAAAAAAGCAGGGGAAAGGCCGGCGGTTGCGGCCAATATTTTAACTGCTTTCAAGTCGTTAGCGTCTACGATCGCACTCGCCATCCCTGTTTCTCGCTGAATGCGGTCAACTACTTCCTGGGGATTTTCTGGGCCGAGGACTATAAACTGGTCGTAGGGTGGTAGCGTACCTGTTACGTCGTCGATCAGTCGTGCTTGTTCTCCTGCTAGCTGGTAAAATACTCCCGGTTTGCCGAAGATTTTCGCGATCGCTCCAATTGTAAATGCAGCCAATACTCGAAATGGCCCGACAATATCAACTAATGCCTGCATCCCGCAAGCTGTGGCTAAACTTGATGTCGGTAAGAAGAATAAACACACCCGCTTTGCTACCCATCCCGGTTTTACCTCGCTGGGATGACGAAATCGGCCCTGCATAATTGCCACAGGAGTCTCGCCAATTGTCACTACATCGCCTTTTTGTGCGTAGGGAAGAGCATAACGCTTGACAACTTCCACCGGGTCATCGATTGGACTCAATATGTGGGTGCGAATCGGAAAAACATCGCCAACGCCTACATTTCTGGCCTTGGGGGTTGTATCTGAGGTTGGGAATTGCAACGGTACGACTACATGACGGACTTTTGGAATCCGCCCTTGGGGGCCGTAGGTGACATAATTTACTTGCACCCAAGCTGACTGCAATTGAGCCAGATCCTCACCGTGAATTTCTACTGATACTTTAAGTTTTGTACTCTTACGAGCTTTAACGATATACCCAAACCAGTAATCATCTGCTCTGGCTGGTGTCTCTTTGTGACAAGGAATGACCTTGGTTTTGTGGGTAACTCCGTCTAAACTGCCATCAGATAGGAGTTTGACCTGTGCCTGAACCTCTGGCAACATGATTTCAAAACGATCGGTCAGGTTCTGGAATTCCATTTCCCCCACTAATAGGTAGCGATCGGGTTCTGCTACGCTTAAGTGCCAATCTCCCGGCATCAGGTTTAATTTATTGCCGGGACGCAGACGGTACTGCAACTCTAGGGCGAATCCGCCTAATGCCAGCAGTGAAGCTCCTGCTGCGACTCCAATTGCTAAACTGCCAATCACTCAAATCACCACTTATCAAAATTTCACTCTAGTAAATAATCACGCCAAAGTAAAGCCCCGCAGAGATAATTATCCTCTGGGTCTTAATTTTCAGGCGATCGCGATCGCGTAAACCTTTAATGTGGCTAATATAGATTTTATTGGCGGCATCCGATCGTTTTACTTAAATTGTCGCTTCAGTTATCCCCAGAAATTTTTGTGTTTGTTCGGAGATTCCAAATAGGCGATCGCTATGACAAAAAATTTCCCAAGCACGAATTCCCATAAAACCAATACCTGCAACTGCCAAGGGCATGGCTGCGGCACCTAAAAGCGCGGCAATAGGAGGAAATATCATACAGACTGTTAACAGAATGCCAGTCATCACACCGCCAGCAATACCAGCGGTAGCAGTAGCAGTGGCGACTTTTTGAACTAACTCTGACTGGGTAATTTTGCCTTCAACACACAACAGAGAATTTTCTAAGATGGAAAATACTAACTCAATTACGGCTGCTGCGATCGCCCCTTTAATTGTCACCCCAACGATTTCGGCAACTGCGGTTTTAAAGGCGGCATCAGCTAAAACTTGCTTCGCGACTGCTAATTCTTCGGCAGTCATATCTACACCACCGCGAGCGCGATTTACCCAAAAATATTCAAAAATCCCGTTAGCAGCTTCGCTTCCCCCTCCATTGACATAAGCTTGAATGTGACTCCAATCTTTATCTTGACAAAAGTTGCGAATTGCTTCTGGGCCTTGGGCACGAATTTGAGCGGGTATGGATTCAAATACTTTTGCTGCTTCTTGAACATTTCTCATGCCTTCACGCATACCTGCCCTAGCAAATTTGAATTGCAACTGTGTTGGCAGGTTCTCAAAACGGATATTGTGCGCGATTTTGAAAGCTTCTTGAGTGGCGATCGCACCACCACCAACGATTGAACTTGGCACTGATTCTACCCATGCCGTTACTACATTTGCACTTTCTTGAACTTTAGCAGCGATTTCGTTAGCTAAGTTTTGGGTATCGACAACAGTTTCTTGTATCTTGGTCGTTAGGAATTCGAGGGGATTATGATTCATTTCCATATCGATCCTGCTTGCCTCGTTAATGATTAAACTCTCACTATAACATTCCTCTGCAATGAGGATATCACCTTGAGGATATCTTTTTTCTACTCTATTTTGATTTTACTATTAAGATTGCTATAACTACCACCAACAACTAACCATTAACATTAATGAAACTCACCCGAATAGACCTTAATTCTTGGATTTTACAAATCGCAAACCAAACAGTCTTAATCGATCCCTGGCTAGTCGATCCTCTAGTATTTTACGGCCAACCTTGGTTATTTAGCGCCTACCACGTCCAGCCGCCAGCCTTTACCCCCGCCACTTTACCGCCAATCGACTTAATTCTCATTACTCAAGGTCTAGACGATCACTGTCACAAACCTACTTTAAAACAACTCGATCGCAACATTCCTGCTGTTGCCTCCCCTACTGCTACCAAAGTTCTTAGTAGTTTAGGTTATACCCATATCACATCTTTATCAAATTGGCAAGAGTTTATCCAAGATAAATTACAAATTACGGCCGTTCCCGGAGCAGAAATTCAACCGGGACAGGTAGAAAACGGCTATTTGCTTAAAAACTTAACTAGCGGCGACACAGTTTATTACGAACCGCACCTTTATCCCTCTAAAGGAATAGAAGAGCGCCTAGGCAAAGTTGATGTGGCGATCGCACCCATCATCGGTCAAATTTTCCCACTTTTAGGACAAATCATCATGGGCCCAACAGAAGCCCTCAACCTCGCCCAAACCCTAAAACCCCGATATTTCGTACCCACCGCCCTCGGAGACATTCGAGCCAGCGGTATTTTACCAATGTTAATTAAGACTGTTGGCAGCATAGAAGAATTTCGCGATCGCCTCGTCGCCTCTAAACTCCCCACCGAACTGCTAACCCCCGCCCCAGGCGAAACCCTCGAATTTTCACCCGTAAACAAGACTTAAGCAGTTTCCGGATCGAAAACTAGGAATTGGTAATTACTAACAGTTAACAGTTAACAGTTAACCGTTAACCATTAACAGTTAACAGTTAACAGTTAACCGTTAACCGTTAACAATTAGCCAATCCCTACCTCGGCGGCCGCCGATTTCGGAGAAACTCAGGAATATCCAATCCCCCCACAGACTTCGGATCTGGTGTTGGAGTAGCAGCAGGAGCCGGAGTAACACGGCGTACCCCCATCTCCTTAACAGTTGGCACCGAGAGCACCTCACCCGAAAAACCAGTAGCGATCACAGTAATCTTGATTTCGCCTTGAAGACGCTCATCAATTACCGCCCCAAAAATAATATTGGCATTAGGATCGACCACCTCATAAATCGTCTCAGCCGCTGCATTCACCTCATGGAGAGTCATATCAGTACCGCCAGTAATGTTGAAAACAACACCCCGTGCGCCCTCAATCGACGAAGCCTCCAACAAAGGCGAAGAAATAGCCTGCATCGCCGCTTCACGAGCCCGCGACTTACCAGAACCCAAACCAATGCCCATCAAAGCCGAACCAGCATCTGCCATTACAGCACGGACATCCGCAAAGTCAACATTGACCAAACCCGGAACCGTAATAATGTCAGAAATACCCTGTACCCCTTGCCGCAGAATATCATCCGCAACACGGAAAGCCTCTTGAACAGGCATTTGTTCAGAAATCACAGACAAAAGCTTATCATTCGGGATCACGATCAGCGTATCCACACGGCTTTGCAGAGCAGCAATACCCTCATCCGCTTGGCTAGTACGGCGGCGACCCTCAAAAGTGAAAGGTCGCGTCACCACCCCTACTGTCAGAGCGCCCATTTCCTTAGCCACCTCAGCCACAATCGGAGCCGCACCCGTACCGGTGCCGCCTCCCATCCCAGCCGTGATAAAAACCAAGTCAGAATTGCTTAAAGCATTAACAATCTCATCGCGAGACTCCTCAGCCGCCTTCTGGCCGATGGCAGGATTGCCCCCTGCCCCTAGGCCACGAGTCAACTTTTGTCCTACTTGCAAGCGTTGGAGTGCATTAGATAGAGCCAAGGCTTGGGCATCTGTGTTCAGCGTCCAAAACTCTACACCTGCAACTTCGCTGGCGATCATGCGGTTAACGGCATTGTTTCCACCCCCGCCTACACCAATCACTTTAATTCTTGCTGCACTACTTGGCACAATATCGCCGCTCCTAGATTCTTCGCGGGGCATGGCTTTAATATCGATATTAGGATCTCCTAAATATATCCCAGACTTGCGTCCAAAGGGATTAGCGGAATCTACTGGTAGCGTAAAATTCGCCTGTTCTTCCGAATGGGTACTGTCTTGGCCAGCGCCCTGTCTATAATTAAGAGTCATTAGAATCGGGGATGATAATTGACATTCCCCGGTCTAAAGACGCGGGGATTCTTAAGCAAAACTTTTTTAATGGGTGTAAATCCACAACAAAAAAGTTGATACTTAACTGTAAGCTAACTTTGGCCCGAAGCCAACAATCGCAACTACTGTTTTTCCGACTCCGGGATGTGAATCATCGGCGAAGCTGGATTTTGCAGATCGATGTAACCAATTTTGCTTGAATCCAGTTGTTTTGGCAATTGCCGCATTTTGTCCAAAACGCTTAGCTGCTCAGCCATACGGGAACTGTACGGCCCCAAATGCACAACACCCATTTCTGTCGTTAGGATTAAATTTCCCGGATTTTGCCAATCAACCTCAAACACTTTCACAGGGCTGCGACTAAGTGCAGAGTAAAATTGAGGCCAATAGACGCGGTAGAGTTCTAAGCGACCGATGACTTTGAGGGTAGGCATAGAGTGCGAGATTCCTGCTCCCTTAAAAGTACCGCCGCCTTCAGAGACAGTACCCGATCGCTTATCCGCAGTATAGCTCTCCAAAGGCATCCAGCCCCCATTGGCATCGAGCCAGACCGCCTTCTGTGTTCCCTGTGTAGGTGTTAAGGCGATCGCAGGTTGAGCGATCGCCACTGGCAAACGTTCCTGCACTTCTACCCTCAAAGAAGGGGGAAACAAATGACGAATCACCTTTGCTTTAGCGATCGGCCCAGTTGACTCCAGTTTTTTCGCCAGAGCTTGAGGCTGAATACCCCACACAGACTGGGGATAAGACAGCGGCAGCAAAGACATTACCGCGCGATCGGAAAGCCACTGATTGCCCTCAACCTTAACCTGTTCCGGTTTGGTAATCAACCAAACAGGCTGAGCTATGCCCCAGAGCAAACCTCCCGCAAAGGCACTGACTGCCAACGATTGCCAAATTCTCTGAACCAATTTCAAGCGCCTTTGGCGGCGCAAAAGGTCACGCCTGCGCCCTAACTCCGTTTGAGAAACTGATGCAAAACTAGCCATCTACTTTTTATTCCTAGCCTCCCATTTCCCCTAATAATTTAACCAGATCCCCGGAAAATTACCCACTTTGCTAATTGGTAATTGCTAATTGGTAATGGCTAATGGCTAATGGCTAATGGCTAATGGTTACTATCTCCCCCGCTCCCCCGCTCCCCCTCTCCCCTTCCCCCCACAAGCCAAAAAGCTATTTGTCAAAGTAAACTTAAACTCGCATTTTATAGCAACCGCCTTGGCGGTTAAGACGTTCTGAGTTCCACCAAACTCCCTGATTCTATTCCCTTCTTTCACGCTTCTCCTAGCCCCTAGCCCCTAGCCCCTAACCGCCAAGGCGGTTGCTATATGTTAACTTTTGGTCAAAAATAATCGTGATTGTACTAGAATTAGACAGATTTTATAAGGCGTGTAACCCTAGCAAAACTCTAGTCATGGGGAATCCAGGGGATCGCCAATATTACATTGATTTTGCTTCAGTACGGGGTGGCAAGATTATCGAATCCTTGCAGCGAACCATTACCCGTATCTCCCCTAACGAACCCACTTGCCAGCTCTTTACAGGGCATATAGGCTGTGGTAAATCTACTGAATTATTTCGGCTCAAAACTGAATTAGAGCAAGAAGACTTTTATGTTGTTTACTTCGAGTCTTCTCAAGATTTGGACATGGGAGATGTAGATATCAGTGATATATTGCTGAGTATTGCTCGCCAAGTAAGTGAAAGTTTAGAATCTGCCGGCATTAAACTCAGACATGGCTATTTCCAAAATTTGTTTACAGAAGTGGCAGAATTCTTGCAAACTCCCATAGAACTTTCGGCGGAGGCTGAGTTATCTGTTGGTATTGCCAAAATTACTGCTAAAACTAAAGATTCTCCTAAACTTCGCTCTCAGTTACGGCAATACTTAGAACCGCGAACTAATAGCATTTTACAAGCTATCAATGAAGAACTCCTTGAACGCGCCATTAAGGAACTTAAGAATAAAGGACATAAGGGACTTGTAGTTATTATCGACAATCTTGACCGCTTAGATGCTACATTAAAAGCTTCGGGACGCACGCAACCAGAATATTTATTTGTAGATCGCGGCGAACAGTTGAGGAAACTAAATTGCCATGTAGTTTACACGATTCCTCTAACATTGATTTTCTCAAATGATTTCGGCAGACTCTCGAATCGATTTGGAGTTAAACCTAAAGTATTGCCGATGGTGCCGGTACAAGTTCGAGCGGGTCTCGACTATGAAGAAGGGATGGCTCTACTGCGGCAGCTAGTGCTAGCAAGAGCTTTTCCTACAGTCGATCCAATCGAACGCACTGCTTTAATATCTTATGTTTTCGATCGTCCTCAAACATTAGACCGAATCTGCCGAGTTAGCGGCGGTCACGTTCGTAACTTGCTGGTATTGTTGTATAGTTGTTTGCAGCAAGAAGACCCTCCTTTTTCACGAGAATGCTTGGAAAATGTCATTCAAGAATACCGCGATGACTTGCTTGCTGCCATCACTGAACAAGAATGGGAATTGCTCTTTCAGGTAGTGCAGCGGCAAAATGTTACAGGGGAGGAAGAATGCCAAACTTTACTACGAAGTATGTTTGTATTTGAATACCGGGATCAGGAGGGGCGCTGGTTTGGGATCAATCCGGCACTAGCAGAAACTAAGAAATATAAAGCTTGGCAGCAATGTCTTGAAGTTGTAAGTTAAACTTTATAAATTACCTATTCCTTGAGGAATATTTTTTGGGGTGGATTGTGTTTGTCTAAACTAAATAGATTTTTTGTCAAGATACTTTTAGCCAACAAAATGCTGATGCTGACAGCAGAGTTAATGTGTTACAGCTCAGCATTTAGGCTAAAGATTTTAAGTTGTAGAGTAACTTTGCAAAAAGTCTAATTTCAGTTGGAATCACAGTACAATTTCAAAATAAGGTAGAAAGATGACTGATCTGCTAAAGCTAGAGGAAACTATTAGCTACAATGAGCGATCGCTAAAGACACTGGTACGATCCATTACCATGTCTCAAGGTCAATTTTCCCTAATTTTAGTCCGCTGCAATTACGATCGATTACGGTTTTCAATGGTGCAGCGACTCCGGGAAATGTCACCAATTCAAATTCAAGATATAGTCCTCGCTACGTCGGTCAAAACGCTTTACACTACTCTGCTAGTAAAGACTCGTTCTTTGGTGTCAATGAGTGGAAATTCCGAGTCTGCTTTGATGGTATTTGGTTTAGAAAGTGTAGTTGATATCGATGATTTGCTCACATCTACAAACCAAGTGCGGGACGAGTTTCGCAAAAATTTTGCCTTTCCGTTAGTGCTCTGGGTGACAGATGATATTGCAGCAAAAATGATTCGATTGGCTCCTGATTTCAAAAGTTGGGCTGCTGCTACAATTAAATTTGAAATGGCTACTGACGAATTGATGGATTTTTTGCGTCAGCAAGCAGATGCTATTTTTACTGTTGGGAAACTCAATGCAGAATCGGAAAAAGAGAGCGATGAAGCTAAGAAAGAGCTCTTAGAAACAAAGTTAAATTTATCTCAAACGAGTGAAGTTATACTGCCAAATTCAGGTTCGCATCTCTGGGCCAAGGATTCTACGTCCATTTTCTCCTCTGAATCCAATCCGGTTAATACCCTAGACCTGGCAATTGGTTCTAGGCGGCGACAAGAACTAGAATTAGCATTAAAAGATTTGGAAAGTCGCGGACAAGAGTTAGAACCCGCTCTTGAAGCTAGCTTGCAATTTGTTCTTGGTTGTGATTACTACATTAGCGACAATACAGAAACTGCTTTAATTAACTATCAGCAAAGTTTAGCTTTTTGGAAGCAGAAAACTGAGGATGAAAGACTAGAAATTAAGGATACGGGGGAAAAGTTAAAACCACGTTGGCCTAGTCTGCATGAAGCTTTGCGAGAAGGGAAGTATGACAATATAGAAAATAATCTAAAACAAACTGAAGCTATTTCTTCTCAGTCTCAGATCCTTGCTTATCAATTTCTAGAACGGCAAGGGATTGTCTTGTTTCACATTGCTTTATGCCAACGCCTGCAAGCTGCTAGAAATCCTGTAGCTAACCGCTTGCATTTGCAAGAAGCAAGGATTAGTTTGGAAGAATCTAGAGATGCTTTTGAAGCAGCAAATCGTTTCGATTTAGTGGCGGCGGTGACAACTCATTTAGGAGAGGTATTGCAAAGGTTGGAAGCTTGGCGAGAGTTGCAAAATCTCGCGGAAAGTTCCTTACAATTGCATTTTATCTACGGTACTCCCAGCCAACTTGCTCAGGATTATGGCTTTCTGGCTGAGGTTGCTCTGCAAGAGTTTAGATGGCATCATGCGCGACAGTTAGCTGAACTGGCTTTAGCTATTTTGGATCAAGCAGCAAACGGGGGAGATGGGGAAGATGGGGGAGATGGGGAAGATGGGGGAGATGGGGGAGATAAGGGAGATGGGGAAGGTAGAGGAGGTAAGGGAGTGAGGAGACGTAGGAGAAGTGAAAGAAGTAAATCTTCCTCATCTTTCCCATCCTCGCCATCCTCGACATCCTCCTTTCCCCTGTCGGATAAAAGTTTATATCTATTATTGCTAGCCCAAAGCCTGCGCCAACTGGGACAGTGGGAGGCGGCGGTAAATTACTTGGAATTGGCAGTTAGGCAAACTGAGGCGAAGTACGATCCGCGACTTTATATTGATATTTTGGCGGATTTGCGATCGCTCTACTTTGAGCGGGCGGAATATCTTAAGGCTTTTCGGACTAAGAAAACCCAGCGTTCGATTGAGTATCAGTACGGTTTCAGAGCTTTTATTGGTGCCGGCCAATTGCAACCGCACCGCCAAGCGATTAACCCTTCCATGCCTTGTGTGGAAAATCAAGTTGCGATCGCGGAAGAAATGACTGCTTCCTGTCGGCAACAAGATATTAGCCGTTTACTGGAAAGAATTAGTCGAGACGATCATAAATTAACTATAATTCATGGGCCAAGCGGTGTAGGAAAAAGTTCTCTTGTCAATGCTGGATTAGTGCCAGCGCTGAAAAATATTAGCTTCGGTGCGCGGGATACTTTACCCGTTGTTGTGCAAGTCTACACTGACTGGGTGATGGAGTTAGAAAAGTATTTAACTAAGGGACTTGAGAACAGAGAAGCAGAAGAACAGAGGCGATTGAGGGCAAAAGGAGTACCAGAAATTCATGGAATTTGGAAGGGGAAAACAGGGGTTCGCAATTTAGAACCTTCATGTTTTATCGCTCATCCTGCATCATTTATTATCGACCAGTTACGGCAGAATGCAGAAAATAATTTGCTGACAATACTAATTTTCGATCAGTTTGAAGAGTTTTTCTTTGTTTGCACTTCTGGGACACAAAGACAAATTTTTTATGAATTTTTGCGTAGCTGCTTAAATCTACCTTTTGTCAAGGTAATTCTGTCTCTACGGGAAGACTATTTGCATTACTTATTAGAGTGCGATCGCGTTCCCCATCTGGATGCAATTAATAACAACATTTTAGATAAGCAGATTCGCTATCAATTAAGAAATTTTTCAATTCGAGATGCCCGTAGTGTGATCGAACATTTAACTGAAAGGGCTGAATTTTACTTAGAACCAGCATTGATTGATGCTTTTGTTTTGGATTTAGCTGATGAACTAGAAGAAGTGCGTCCGATTGAGTTGCAAGTAGTGGGAGCACAACTGCAAGAAGAAGGAATTGCGACCTTAGAACAATATCAGCAACTAGGCGCTCAACCCAAAGCAGAATTAGTTAAGCGTTCCCTCGATCGAGTGATTTCAGACTGTGGTTTAGAAAATGAAGATGCTGCCTGGAAAATCTTATTTTCCTTGACAGATGAAAGAGGTGTAAGGCTGATCAAAACTAAGCAAGAATTATCATTGGTCATCAGTAAAAATTTATTGGCTGTGAACATCATGCGATCCACTAAAAATATACTAGAAAACAATGAAAGTCTTGACTTAATATTAGAGATATTAGTCGGTCATGGCTTGCTATTTATGCTCCGAGAATCGCCAGAAGATCGCTATCAATTAGTTCATGATTATCTCGTTAGACCTATCCGCCAAAGATTCGGAATAGAAGCACGGTTGCACCGTGCTGAAGCTGATAAACAAATGAGTCAAGTACAACTTTACCACACAAATCGTCGCCTTAAACAACTACTAGCTTTAGCTGTGATTGGCGTAGTGCTATTATCCACTTCCACCATTGCTGCTCTCAATTTTTGGCATCGAGCTGTTGCTCAAAAACAGCTAGCAATGGCTCAAAGGCAGCGTGCAGATATTAATACTTTAACAGCAGCTTCTGAAGCACTTTTTTTATCAAATAATAAATTTGATTCTCTGATGGAAAGTTTGAGGGCAGGTAAACAATGGAGGCAAATCGAAAACACTCAAGAAACTCAAACTCTTAAAGATACTGAAATTTTAATTGCGGCGGCACTTCAACAAGCAGTTTATGGGGTAAAAGAACGCAACCGTTTTGAGGGACATGGGGATGTAATTTGGGGTTTGAGTTTCAGTCCTGATGGCAAAACAATTGCTTCTGGCAGTGTAGATAAAACTGTCAGAATTTGGCGCAGAGATGGTAGTTTACAAGCAACATTGAAAGGTCATACTAACAGTATAGCTTATGTGGCATTTAGTCCAAATAGTCAAATCTTAGCTTCTGGAAGTCTTGATAAAACTGTTAAGCTCTGGCGTAGTGATGGGAGCCCGATCAAAACTTTAATTGGTCATGGGAATAATATCACAAGCCTCTGTTTTAGTCCTGATGGTAAAATGTTAGCTTCTGCCTCTGGAGACAAAACAGTTAAAATTTGGAAAATAGATGGTACTTTGTTCAAAACTTTACAGCATGAATCTCCGGTAAATGCGGTTAGCTTCAGCCGAGATGGTAAAATAATTGCCTCTGCTAGTGATAATGGGACTGTCAAAATTTGGCAGACTGATGGTAAGTTAGTAGCAAATTTGCGGCATCGGGAAGGGGTTGGTTTATCTAAAGTTTACAGTATTAGTTTCTCCCCTAACAGTGAAATGCTTGCCTCGGCTGGAGAGGACAAAACTGTGAAACTCTGGAATCTAGCAAAGATTTTACAAGCTGAAGGCAAGAGAAAGGCAACGGAGTTAAAAACAAAGGATTTTTTGCTCGCGACTTTGACCGCTCATTCTAAGTTAATTTTGGGTGTAAGTTTTTCCCCGGATGGCCGAAGTTTAGCTTCAGCTAGTGCAGATAAAACTATAAAAATTTGGAGCTTAAAAACTGTTTTAAATGGTAAAGGATATAAAAACTCTGGCAATGTAAAAACTGAGATTCGGCTAATTAGAACCTTAGCTGGACATGGGGATAAAGTTACTCAGGTGAGTTGGAGCCCGGATAGTAAAACGCTGGCTTCATCAAGTTTTGATAAGACGGTGAGGCTATGGCGACTTGATGATATACCGCTCAAAACTTTGGAGGGTCATAAAAATCGAGTTCAAAGTGTAAGTTTTACTCCTAATGGTCAAATTGTGGCTTCGGCTTCTGTTGATAAGACGATTAAACTTTGGAGTCGTAGCGGTGTTTTGCTGCAAACTTTGCAGGGACATAATAATCGAGTTTCGAGCCTAAGTTTTAGTCCTGATGGCAAGTTACTTGTTTCTGGTAGTTATGACAAATCTGTGAAATTGTGGCGCGTGAAGACTGAGGGTAAAATGACTAATGTTGCTCCTTCTTCTGTTCTTTCTGCTCTATCTCCTTTTGCCTCTCTTATTCTTACTCTGAATGGTCATCGGGATAGTGTGATGAGTGTAAGTTTTAGCCCTGATGGTCAGATAATTGCTTCGGCGAGTAAGGATAAGACTGTTAAACTTTGGAGTCGTGATGGAAAGTTAATTAAAACTCTAACGGGACATACTGGATGGGTGAGTAGCGTCAGTTTTAGTCCTGATGGAAAAATGTTGGCTTCTGCGAGTGATGACGGTACTGTTAAACTTTGGAGTCGGGAGGGTAGTATTATTAGAAGCTTTTATGCTCACAATAGTTTTGTCATGGGGGTCAGTTTTAGTCCTGATGGTAAATTAATTGCAACGGCTGGTTATGACAATACGGTGAAACTCTGGAATCTTGACGGTACAATGGTTGCGACTTTGTTGAAGGGTTCTAGTGATAGCGTGACAAGTGTGACTTTTAGCCCGGATGGTTTGCTGGTTGCGTCGGGAAGTTATGACAATAAGGTGAAAATTTGGAGCCGCAATGGTACTTTGCTGAAAACTCTGAATGGTCATCGGGATAGTGTGATGAGTGTGAGTTTTAGCCCGGATGGTAAGGTACTTGCTTCTGGTAGTAAGGATCGTACTGTGATTTTGTGGAATTTGGATCTGGATGATTTGTTGGGGCGGGGTTGCGACTGGGTGGGTGATTATCTGAAAACTAATCCGAATGTAAGCGATCGCGATCGGCATTTGTGCGATGGAGTGAAAATTGAGAATTAAAAATTGAATGTAGGGTGGAAAAATTAGGACTTACTCAGCTTTACGTAACGCCGCCATCCTGGCGGTTTTTTTACCGCCAAGATGGCGGCGTTACGTGAGTGTACCTTAGAAGTTATGAGAAATCCCTTCTATTCATCAACGCTTTCTAGTAAAGTAAACAAATGTAAAGAAATATTAGTTTTCTACGATCGCTTGGTTAAGACAACCAATTTACCTAAACCCTTGACAAATACACCAAAATTTGCTATGCAACAGCTTTTACCCCAAAGATTTTTAGCATCCATTACTGCCTTTTTCCTAGTTCTCTCAGTTTGGGCGATCGCCCCCGCAGCCTGGGCCTACAATAACCCCGATTTGCTGCCTGAGACTCAGACACCCATAATTGATTTAGCCAAAGCCCTGACAGACATTCAAGAACAGACGCTAGCTAAAGACTTAGAGCAGTTTGAAGCTGAAACAGGCTGGAAACTGCGAGTTTTGACTCAATACGATCGCACACCTGGTTTAGCAGTCAAAGATTACTGGGGACTGGATCAGAAAAGTGTCTTGCTAGTTGCCGATCAGCGTGGCGGCAACCTGCTTAATTTTAACGTTGGGGACGACCTTTACCCCTTACTACCGCGCACATTTTGGGTGGAGTTGCAAACTCGCTTCGGCAATCAATTTTTTATCCGAGACAACGGCGAAGACCAATCTATCCTCGAATCCTTAGAATCAATTAAACTTTGTTTGCGCCAGGGTGGTTGTCGCGTAGTCCCCGGTTTGCCACGAGAACAATGGATTTTGACTCTGATTACTTCTGTAGTCGGCGGCATAATCTGCGGATTTGCAGCACATCCGCGCAAACCTGGACAAATTGTAGCTTGGCAGTGGGCGCTGATTTTTTCTCCCCTGTGGGGGATTTTATTTATCGCTTTCGGCATTGGCCCAGTAGTGTCCCGTACCTCCGAGTGGCTACCACTGCTGCGGAATGTGGCTGGTTTCCTAATTGGGGCCCTGGCGGCTTTTTTAACTCCAGTCTTGAACCAGTCTTCAGCTTCAGAAAGGTAATCAGTTGTCGATCGCAAAAAGCTGATAAGCTAACGGTTAACAGTTAACAGTTAACAGTTAACAGTTAACCAACAACAATAGCTGAAATCTGAGAGGCGATCGCTATTCAAATGGAATGGCACGTAACCGATGCCCAAAGTCTGGGAATAATCGATCGCGAAATTGGCGATCATGTCTTGTCGCCGGCGGAGTACGAAATTGTCCGCCGCGTGATTTACACTACGGCTGACTTTGAATACAAGTCTCTGATCCGTTTTTCTGACCACGCTTTACAGGCGGGGGCGGCGGCATTAGCGGCGCGGACTACGATTGTTGTAGATGTGCCAATGGTGCAAGTGGGGATTACGCCCCAGATTCAGAGCACTTTTGCGAATCCAGTATATTGTTCGATGGAGGCTTTAACTCGGCCTCAGAAGGAAAAAACCCGTGCTGCTTGGGGCATTGAAACTTTGGCCCGGCGCTATCCAGAGGGAATTTTTGTAGTAGGTCAGGCTCAAACGGCGCTGTCGGCGCTGGTAGATTTGATTGAGGCTGAGGAGATTCGGCCTGCTTTAGTGATTGGTACGCCTTCGGGATTTGTGGGGGTGGATGTGGCTAAGTCAAGGCTGCATGATTCAATGATTCCTCATATTCGGATTGAGGGACGTAAGGGATCTGCGGTGGTGGCTGTGGCGATCGTTAATGGGTTGGTGGATTTGGCCTGGCAGGCCTATGGTCAAGAGGGGAATAGTTTGGGTTAGGTATGAAATCTTATAACATTGTCACTCTGATTGGCAAAACTTGCATGACACCCGATGACGGTATGAAGGTGTATGAGTTGACTTACCCAGAACTACTGGCAGAGCACGCTGTAGAGCTTGATTTTGATGGGGTAGAGATTTTTGCATCTCCCTTTTTCAATTTTGCTATTGGACAGCTACTTAGGGATATCTCTCCAGATACTTTAAACCGTCTGCTGAAATTTTCTCATCTTAATACCGTAGGCAACCAGATACTTAAACTGGTGATTAAAAACTCAAAACGCTACTACGCAGCAGATGATGCAACTCGCAATGCAATCAATGAAATTGTCAGCAAACAGGTGGAAAATGTATAATGGCAGTCCAATATGCAGTCAAGGCTGAAGTAGTTAATATCCAGTTTGACACGCCTCAAAAAGATGACATTTTTCTGGTAGATACTAATGTCTGGTACTGGCTGAGTTACACTAAAGCCAGTACCTCTGCTCTTCCCTATCAAATTAACGATTATCCTGCTTATTTAAGAAAAGTTATTTCTGCTCAAGGATTACTTTTGTATTGTGGGCTTTCTTTAGCAGAGTTAGCACATAATATTGAACAGGTAGAACGAAAAATTTTTTCGACTACATTAAATACAAAAGAATATCGCCATAATTACTCAACAGAAAGAGCTAACGTAGTAGCTGAAGTTGTAGCCGCTTGGAGTCAGGTAACATCTATTGCTGTATCGACTGATGTAACAGTTGATGAAACTACAACTAACGCATCTTTAACCAGATTTCAAACGCAACTTTTAGACGGCTACGATCTCCTGATTTTGGAAGCAATGGATAAAGCAGGAATAGTTCAAGTAATTACTGATGATGGTGATTATGTGACTGTTCCTGGGATCAAAGTTTTTACTGCTAACCGTAATGTAATTACGACCGCAAGAAATCAAGGAAAACTGATTACTAGATAAGCAATAGACAAAATACTCAATCAGTAATCTAAGCGCGATCGCATCCTTTCCCCTCCCCTTTCTTCACCTTCATCTCTTCCTCCCCTATCTCTTTTCTTTTTCAACTGACGACTGACTTCTACAAACACATCCCGCCGTAAGTAAGGATAATCGCTTACCCACACATTTCGACTGGGAATGTAAATATCTGAAACCTTAGAAATACGGCTCAAATCTTCTTCATTTGACATTACTAACATCAAAGCAACTTGACCCGGTGCAATCTCCTGGTGAGTGCGGTTAATAAGTGCTTTAATTTTAGTAGTAAATTCCGTCTTATCTCCGACTTCTACATTAATCATCCGCTCTAAATTGTCTACAATCACAAGCTGTCCTTTACTGTTAACAGTTTCCTCTTGACTGCTGACTTCTTCTGTGATATAAACATCTAAAACTCGTCCTTGCCAGAAACCACAATATTTATATTTCCGGCATTGTAAATTTCGCAAACTTGCCGATAAAACCGGGCCCCAAAGCCAGTAAAGACCAGCAATAAGTCCAAAAATTAAAACTACTGCCCCGCCATCTTCCCACGCTAATTTATAGACTAATAGCATAAAAAGTACGCTGACTACAGAAATTAATAGCCGCTTCAAAAAATCTGAGGGTTTACCCCAAGCATATTTATATTGAGCAGCGGTAGCAACGGCGGGAATCAGCTCTTCAAACGTTTGTCGAGTTAATGGAACTAGCATAATTTTTTTGTTATTGGTTAACTGTTAACTGTTAACTGTTAACCAATAACCAGTTTACAATATTTTTTCTAAACCATAAACCAAAGATTTGAGTTCCAGCACTTTGCGGATGGCCAACAGGACACCGGGCATATAGCAAGCGCGATCGCTAGTATCATGGCGTAAAGTATAAACTTGACCAGGGCCCCCAAAAATTACCTCTTGGTGAGCAATTAAACCGGGTAAGCGAATGCTGTGAATGCGAATACCCTCATCCGCTAAACTTCCTCTCGCACCTGGCAATTTCTCACTTTCCTCTACCAATGGTGGATTAAAACTTTTCCCCATTTCTGCTAACATTTGAGCAGTTTGAATCGCCGTACCGCTGGGCGCGTCCGCTTTTTGGTTGTGATGAAGTTCAATAATTTCTACATGATCGAAATATTGCGATGCTGACAGCGCAGCTTGCTGAAGCAAAACCATACCGATCGAAAAATTAGGGATAATTAAACAACCGATGCTAGCTTTATCTGCAAACTCAGCTAAATCTTGAATTTGTTGGGGACTCAGGCCCGTAGTACCGACAACGGGGCGGATACCGTAGGCGATCGCAGAACGCACATTCTCATAAACTGAATTCGGGTGAGTAAAATCCACCATCACCCCCAACTGCTTTTCTTGACCCGCTAAAGCCAACATCCCTTGCAAATCATCCGTAAGAGGAACCTCCAATGCACCACATCCCGCAAGTTCCCCCGCATCCACGTTCAGAAACTCAGGAGAGCGCTCTATAGCCCCAAACAACGTCATATCCCCAACTGTTGCTACCGCCTTAACCACCTCACGGCCCATCTTGCCAGCAGCACCGTTAACAATCACCGGAATCGGAAGTTGACTCGCCATAATTTCACAAATATCCCTAGACTCGACAAAGGCATTTTAAACTGATAAGGCAACATTATCAGTTAACAGTTAACCGTTAACACTTAACACTTAACAGGCGCTTTTCAGGCTAATTCGCATCCAGCTATTTCCTCCGTGACTCCCAAATTCTATCGAAATCTTCGCTCTGTACTCTCCTTAGCAGCTCACTTCAGCGTTTTCTCAAACGGCACGAGGCTAAGGCTCTTTCCCGCCTTACTAACTAGCATAACCGTCAGCTTGCTGCTCCTATTAATTCGCCAACTAGGAGGACTCCAAGAGCTGGAAATGGCGACTTTTGACCGAGGTCTGCGGTTGATGGGCGATCGCGGCCCCGATCCGCGACTTCTAGTAGTTAGTATCACAGAAGAAGACATCCAAGCCCTAGGCAGAGTACCCCTTTCCGATGGCAGGATCGCACTAGCACTAGCAAAACTGCAACAACACCAGCCCAAAGTAATTGGCTTAGATATATATCGGGATGTACCTCAAGAACCAGGACACAAAGAACTCCTAACTCAACTTCAAGCCCCCAATGTAATTGCGATCGCCAAATTTAACGACTCTGAAAGTGCAGGAGTCCCGCCACCGCCAAGAGTACCACCAGATCGTATTGGCTTTAACGACTTATTGCTTGACCTCGATGGAGTAGTCCGCCGCAACTTGATGTTTCTCTCAAAACCAGACAAGAAACCCCTCTACTCATTTTCTTTCCGGCTGGCATTTTTCTATCTCAAGGATGTAGTTGAGCCCAAAAATAGTACCACTAACCGCAACTATATTTACTGGGGTAAAGCCGAGTTCACACCCTTAGAACCCGATTCTGGCGGCTATACTAACTTAGATGCCAACGGCTACCAAATTCTGCTCAATTACCGTTCTCCTCGCAAAGTAGCGCGGCAAATCAGCTTTAGGCAAGTCTTGAAAGGAGAATTTAACCCCAACTGGGTAAAAGACAAAATTGTACTAATTGGAACTACAGCCCCCAGCAGCAGAGATGTATTTCTCACCCCCTATAGCCCCATTGAGAAACAAAACGCCAAAATGCCTGGAGTGCTGCTTCACGCCCAAATGGTCAGCCAAATTTTGAGTGCAGTTTTAGACGGCTGGCCGCTGTTTTGGTTCTGGCCAGAGTGGGCAGAATTTTTGTGGACATTAGGATGGGCAACTACGGGCGGAATCGTGGCCTTGCGAATTCAACACCCTGCCAAATTAGGGCTGGCTTTAACAATAGCCCTAGGAGCTTTACTGGGGATTAGCCTTGGAATCTTTACAGAAGCAGGGTGGGTACCACCAGTGGAGCCAGCATTCGCAGTGATAGTCACAACTGCCTGCGTAACTGCTTATAAACAGCTATACAATGCCTTTCACGATTCCCTGACGGGACTGCCTAACCGAGCTTTGTTTATTGAGCGGGTTGCTCGCGCTGCCAAAAATGCCAAACATAGCCAGTATGATTTTTTTGCGGTGTTTTTTCTGGATTTAGATCGCTTTAAGGTAATTAACGATTCTCTTGGTCATGTCGCAGGAGACAGCTTGCTAATTGCGCTAGTAGAAAGATTGAAGTCTTGCGTGCGAGTTAGTGACCTTGTGGCGCGGGTTGGTGGGGGCGATTTTGCAATTCTAATTGAAAATATTAAAGATGTTGCTACTGCTACTAATGTGGCAGAACGGATTCACCAATCGCTGATTTTACCTTTTAATTTGAGCGGGCAAGAAATATTGATGACGGTGAGTATTGGTATTGCTGTGGGGGGTTCCCACGGGGAAATGGAAACAAAGGAAGGAGACGAGCGGCCGGAGTATCTATTGCGGGATGCTCACACGGCGATGTACCGTGCTAAAACTTTGGGAACGGGGCGCTATCAGGTGTTTAATCGAGCGATGCACGCAACGGCAGTGGAGCGCTTGCAGTTAGAAACAGATTTACGAATGGCTGTGAAGCGTCAAGAATTTTTGCTGCACTACCAGCCTTTTATCTGTTTGGCAACTGGGAAAATTATTGGTTTTGAGGCGCTGATTCGTTGGCAACACCCGGAACGGGGTTTGGTGTCGCCTCTGAAGTTTATTCCGGTGGCGGAGGAAACAGGTTTGATTTTGCCTATAGGTCAATGGGTGCTACAGGAAGCGATGCAGCAGTTACGTTTATGGCAGGATAAGTTTCAGTTTAATCCTCCTTTGACGATGAGTGTAAATTTATCTGCTAAACAGTTTTCACAGCCGGATTTGGTGGAGCAAATTCAGGAAATTCTGCAACGTACTGGTATTGATGCTGAGTATTTGAAGTTGGAGATTACGGAAAGTGTGGTGATGGATGAGGTGGAATCTGCGATCGCGGTTCTTAATCAGATGAAGGCGTTAAATGTGAAGTTGGGAATTGATGATTTCGGGACGGGATATTCGTCTTTGAGTTATTTGAGTCGCTTTCCTACTGATACTTTGAAGGTGGATAAGTCTTTTGTTGGTCGTATGGAAGTTGGCTCTGAGGGCGGGGTGGAAAAAATCGCTAATCCGAAGTCACGGAGAGGAGAAAATACGGCGATCGTGCGGACTATTGTGATGCTGGCTCACGCTTTGGGGATGGATGTGATTGCTGAGGGGGTGGAAACGGCGGAACAGTTGACTGGGTTGCGATCGCTTGGCTGTGAATACGGCCAAGGTTATTTCTTTGCTAGGCCGCTTCCAAGTGAGGCGGCAACGGCGTTGATTGCTTCAGATCCTCAGTGGTAATTGTTAACAGTTAACAGTTAACTGTTAATTGGTAATTGTTAACTGGTAATTGTTAATTGGTAATTGTTAATTGGTAATTGGTAATTGGTAATTGGTAATTGGTAATTGGTAATTATATGATGTGATGATGTGCAATTTATAGCAACCGCCAAAGCGCTTTTTCCTGAAAGCTTATTCTATTCCCTTCTTTCCCTTCTTTCCCTAGCCCCTAGCCCCTAGCCCCTTTCCTATAGTAATCGGCGATTGAAATCGCATCTACACAGACGAAACCCGCCTTCGCGGGTTGAAATTCTTTAGCTAGCTTGAGAAACTAAGATTTCTAACTCTCTGGGATCAGTTAACAGTTTCCCCAACTTTTCACTCATGTAGTGAACTTCGTAGTCTGGTGCAAGTTCTTGCCGCAGTTGATGCCATAAACTTATCCCTTCTTCCTCGAAGGCTTCCGCTTCCTCTGGACTGGCAAAATCAGAGTCAGGTGGGTAATCCTGGTTCAAAATGCTATCAAAAACTGCTGCCCATTTTTCCAGACGTTTAATTGTTTCTGGCTTGAGAGAAAGAGTTTCGGGATCGATATCACCAGCTTTATCTGGGGTTTCCCACCATAAAGGATAGCACCCATAGTCTACCATTAGTTTAATTGTTTCTGCTGCCATAGTTATCCTCTGTAAATTTTATGGAAGTTCTGGGGTTAGCACTAACGATGTATCCATTTTCGGATACTTGTACTGCAAGGTACTTAGTTTCACCGTTAAGAGTGAATTGATAAATAGAACGCGGCGTGGAGCTTGTTTTTCCCTGCGATCCAACTATTTGACCTTGGGTGACAGCCATCATTATAACATCCGGTATTTGGTCTGTGGATATTCCTCGATCTGCAAACTGCGAAAGATGATCCTTAAGAATGTGTTGCAGACCAGAAGTAGCATTTCCAGTTTCCAGAAAGATAATTTTCCCCTCAGCAGTTTTGGCAATCCTGATAATATTTTGAGGGTTGTGCTTGATACCATTTTGCCGTAGTTCAGCAATTAGAGCTGCTGTTTCAGTTTCAGAAGATTCATTAGGCGAATTCAAAGTAATGCCTCTTTTGTGCGACAATGAAAGACGGTAATAAAAGTTTAGAGTTTATTGTGAGTCCTACTGCCGAAGCCATTAATACCCAGAATGCGGGTGCGCCACCTGCTGTTAGCGTTGCCCGCCGCGCTGTTTTTCCCTTCACGGCCATTGTCGGCCAGGAGGAAATGAAACTGGCGCTGCTGTTGAATGTGATTGACCCCAAGATTGGGGGTGTAATGATTATGGGCGATCGCGGTACGGGCAAATCTACTACTATCCGCGCCCTAGCTGACTTGTTACCAGAAATTGATGTGGTGGCGGATGACCCCTTCAATAGCCATCCTAGCGATCCTGAATTAATGAGCGACGCATTGCGAGAAAGGGTGGCACAGCAGGTAGAAATTGCGATCGCGAAGAAAAAAGTCCCGATGGTAGACTTGCCCTTGGGCGCTACAGAAGACCGCGTTTGCGGCACTATTGATATTGAAAAAGCTTTATCTGAAGGTGTTAAAGCTTTTGAACCAGGGCTTTTAGCTAAAGCAAATCGCGGCATTCTTTACGTTGATGAAGTCAATTTGCTCGACGATCATTTAGTAGATGTTTTGCTTGACTCAGCAGCAAGTGGCTGGAATACTGTAGAAAGAGAAGGCATTTCTATCCGCCATCCAGCCCGTTTTGTCCTAGTTGGTTCCGGCAACCCAGAAGAAGGAGAATTACGCCCGCAATTGTTAGATAGATTTGGAATGCACGCCGAAATTCGGACTGTAAAAGAGCCGACTTTAAGAGTACAAATTGTGGAGCAACGGTCAGATTTTGACCAAAATCCTAAAGAATTTTTAGAAAAATATGAACCTGAGCAAAATGAGCTACAAAAACAGCTTGTCGATGCTCAGGAAAGGTTAAAATCAGTACAACTTGACTACGATTTGAGGGTAAAGATTTCCCAAGTTTGTGCTGAGTTGGATGTGGATGGACTGCGAGGAGATATTGTTACTAATCGGGCGGCAAAAGCTTTGGCAGCTTATGAAGGTCGAACAGAAGTTACTGTTGATGATATTCGCCGAGTTGTCACTCTTTGTTTGCGCCATCGGTTGCGAAAAGACCCCTTAGAAAGCATCGATTCTGGTTACAAAGTTCAAAAAGTATTCGGTCAAGTTTTTGGTTTGGAAACTGCTAATGGCTAATAGCTAATGCTTAAGAAATTACGTAACGCCGCCCTCTGGGCGGTATTTCACC
>NZ_JARFTR010000256.1 GCF_029167235.1 Kamptonema sp. UHCC 0994
GCAGTCGGACGCGCCCAGAACGAACGAGGCCTATTTGATGCCCTCGACGACTGGCTCAAGCGCGATCGCTTCGTTTTCATCGGCTGGAGCGGCTTGCTCCTCTTCCCCTGCGCCTTCTTCGCCATCGGCGGCTGGCTGACAGGCACCACCTTCGTCACCTCCTGGTACACTCACGGTCTAGCTAGCTCCTACCTCGAAGGCGCTAACTTCCTTACCGTCGCCGTTTCCACCCCCGCTAACAGTTTGGGTCACTCCCTACTGTTCCTCTGGGGCCCGGAAGCTCAATGGGACTTCACACGCTGGTGTCAACTCGGCGGCCTGTGGGCATTCATCGCCCTACACGGCGCTTTCGCCCTGATTGGCTTCTGTCTGCGTCAAATTGAAATTGCCCGTCTCGTAGGCATTCGTCCCTACAACGCTCTGGCTTTCACCGGCCCAATTGCCGTATTCGTCTCGGTATTCTTAATGTACCCCTTGGGACAATCCGGCTGGTTCTTCGCCCCTAGCTTCGGCGTAGCAGCAATTTTCCGCTTTTTGTTATTCCTACAAGGTTTCCACAACTGGACCCTCAACCCCTTCCACATGATGGGCGTAGCTGGAATCTTGGGCGGTGCTTTACTTTGCGCCATTCACGGTGCCACAGTAGAAAATACACTGTTTGAAGACGGCGATGGTGCAAACACCTTCCGCGCCTTCAACCCTACCCAGTCTGAAGAAACCTACAGCATGGTGACAGCGAACCGTTTTTGGAGCCAAATCTTCGGAATTGCCTTCTCCAACAAGCGTTGGCTGCACTTCTTCATGTTGTTTGTCCCTGTCACTGGCTTGTGGATGAGCTCTATTGGTATCGTCGGTTTGGCTTTGAACTTGCGGGCTTACGATTTCGTTTCCCAAGAGTTACGAGCTGCTGAAGATCCTGAGTTTGAAACGTTCTACACTAAGAACATTCTGCTTAATGAGGGTATCCGCGCTTGGATGGCTCCTCAAGATCAACCGCATGAAAACTTCATCTTCCCTGAAGAAGTTCTTCCTCGCGGTAACGCT
>NZ_JARFTR010000066.1 GCF_029167235.1 Kamptonema sp. UHCC 0994
ATTGCTAATTGCTAATTGCTAATTGCTAATTGCTAATTGCTAATTGCTAATTGCTCATTGGGGAAAATCCTCCCCCGCTCCCCCGCTCCCCTGCTCCCCCGCTCCCCTGCTCCCCTGCTCCCCCGCTCCCCTGCTCCCCTGCTCCCCCGCTCCCCTGCTCCCCCGCTCAAGAGCTCAAGAGCTCCCCTGCTCCCCTGCTCCCTTATCTCCTTTGAAGAGTGCTAATAATGCCAGTGCCAATAGAAAGTAAAAGCAGCAACCATAAAACACCACCAGGAATAAATGTTAGTATGCCAAAACCTCTAAGTAGCCAAATTATAAGGGTAATACTTAGGATAATTCCGAAAATACGGGCAAAGGATGGAGTACGAAGCTTACGAGAATTAGTCATATTTAATATCAAAAATTAGACCCTTCAGCAAAGATGTTTGCGATCGCCTAGCACCCATCCTTACTCTGATAATACACATTATGATATTTTTGTCAATCAATATCGCCTAAATTATCAGATTTGTACCTTATGTAAACTTTTGTAAATACAGTGAGGGGTTTCACCCCCTGCCGTGCTAGATTAAATGAGTAGATGCACCCTGATGGCTTTCCCGCTCCAACCGAGCGGGATTTTTGTTTGCTCCTATAGCCACCGCCAAGGTGATGAGGACTTTCTTAATTGCTGAAACCATTACTAAACAACGATTGCAGTTGACTTTTACCTTACTAGAGGCGGTTGCTATAACTCCAGCCTTCTACCTTCAGCCCTCTGCTATACCCCACCCTTGGCAAAAACCCCGCACTGCGAAATACTACAAAAGCGATAGCATAAGTTGGGAAATGGGTTTTTAAGAAACATGAACTTAACGCTAGGAACAGTCCTTCAAGACGGCAAATACAGGATAGACGAAATTTTGGGCATAGGAAGGTTCGGGATTACCTACCGAGCCACTCACACCTATCTAGCTCAAACAGTCGTACTCAAAACCCTGAACGATAGCCTGCACCAACACCCTGATTTTGCCAAATTTCAGGCTCAATTTGTTGGAGAAGCCAAGCTTCTTTCGTGGTGTCAGCATCCCAACATCGTCCGAATGCTGGACTTTTTTGAGGAAGCAGGGTTGTCTTTTATTGTCATGGACTATATTCCTGGTCAAACTCTAGCTCAATTGATAAAATCGGGTCAGCCCTTACCGGCAGCCGAAGCTCTGCACTACATTCGGCAAATTGCCTCCGCTCTGAGTACACTTCACAAAAGCGACTTAGTACATCGAGACATCAAACCAGAAAACATTATCCGGCGAGCGGGGACTCATTTAGTAATGCTGATTGATTTTGGCCTTACCCACGAGTTTACCTACGGTATGAGGCAAAACAACACCAGTTTGCGATCGCCTTACGCACCAATTGAGCAGTATCTCTCCCAGGAAGAGGGGGACACAGGAGAGACACTTTCGCTTCCCAATTCATCTCGCTCAGGTTTAGAGAAAACCAAAATTGCCAATAAGTTGACTCCCGCTACAGATATTTATGGTTTGGCTGCAACCTTTTACTACTTGCTGACGGGTGAACCGCCTGTGGCGGCTGTACTACGCGATCGCATTCCCCTGTTTTCCTTGCAGCAATTTCAATCGCAACCCTGTCCAGCCATTGAGCAAGCTATTCTGCGAGGCCTAGAAATAGACGCTCGCAATCGCCACCAGACAGTAGAAGATTGGCTGGCTTTTTTGGAAACTCAGCAGTTATTAGAAAGGAAGAAAAAGCAAGCAGAAAATGCCGAATTACCCATTTTTCCTTCCTCATCCTTTATTTTGTTCCTGTTTGTCTTCACGGCTGGAGTGGCTGGTTGGATAGGTTTTGACTTAGCGCGGCGCTATAATGATATGACTGCTATGAACAAGAACTTTCCAGCGGATCGATCTTTCATGCCCTTAGAGAGTTCGCTACACCCAGAATTCCGCAGCCAAAATCCCTCTGTCCCTTTATTCGGTGAACCATCTATCCAGAGCAGCCCTACATTCCCTCTGCAATGGCATAAACCTCCTAAAGGCAGCTCTGAAAGTGTTACGGAGCAAAAAACTACCGCATCTGCATCTACCTCTGCGATCGAATCCTCTGCAATACCAACTCCAGAATCTTCTGAGCTTGAGCCTGAGCCTAAACTTGAGCGTGAGCCTGAACCCGAGCGCGCGGAGTTTTATACTCCTGAACCTGAACCTGAGCAGGCGGAATCCTATACTCCTGAACCTCAACGGGAATATCCGCCAGAACCTCCCGCCCCTGCACCTACACCAGTTCCAGAAGTTGCACCATTACCGCCAGAGCCGCCCCAGCCCTCTGCACCTCTACCCGCACCGGCACCCCCTGCTGCTGAGGCTCCCTTATTTCCTGAATCTCCCCTAGAGCCTGCATCAGCGCCCATTCCTCAGCCAAAGCCAGAACTTTTGCCGCCAATCTCGGAGGAGAATAGTGTAGACAGTTCGCGATCGCAGAACCCTCAAGATTTGGGGCCGACTGTTCCCTTCCCAGAACCTTCTTCAAACTAACAGGACTTACACACACTAAGGCAATTGACTTTACAGCCCAATGTCCTAGTAGTAAACCATAAATTTCTTGTACCACCACCTTTGGTCTTTGAGAACGAATATGAGTTTTCCGTGAACAAGATTAGCGATCGCATAAAATAATGACCCGCAGAATTGGTGTGCCTGCTGGTCATTTTTTTAATGATAAAGTTTCTACAATATTGATGATGTTAAGTAGCCCTACCTAATTATAGGAATTACACAAAACTATTTGTAACGCCGCTGTCCCGGCGGTAGAGATACTGCTGGGACAGTGGCGTGACGATATCGATCCGTAAGTCGTGTAAATGTTGCCTTCTACTTATCACCGCTGAGGTCTATTTCCGCCTCTATTCTGGTTTGTAACATTCGCCCGACGCTCTTGCATCAGTTGTGCCAATTGACGGCGCTGCTCTGGGGTTAAAACTTCCCGCATCGCCAGCATAATATCAAATTGCAACTCTGCCATCCGCTGTCCATCAGCTAAAACTTGACGGTGTTTTTCGCGAATTTGACTCTCTGAAGTAGTGCCGCTCATCATATTCATTAACTCTTGTCGAGATTTACGCATTGCTTCTCGGCGCTGGGCAATTTGGTCTTTATATTGATTGCGAATTGCCTGCATTTTCTGCTTTTGATCTGCGGTTAAATTCAGTTTCTCAAACAACTGACCGCCATCGCGCATAGGAGGCCCTGGCTCCTGTGGAGCTTGAGCAATTGTTTGAGGTAATTTAGGAACTGCGATCGCGGCAGTGCTACCTAGAGAGAGCATTAAAAAAGCTAAAGCTGAAAAACGGCGCAATAACATGAATGTCACCTATTTGATATTGGTTAGTTGTGAGTTGTTAATTGTCAGTTGGAAATGTCATCGGTAGCAAATTAGAATCGCTCACGGCTCCATCCCAATTACTTACAAGAAATGCTTCTAGATGAGCTTCTTCAGTAGCGCTAAGTCTTGTAGGAGTTAGAGTATGATAGCCAGACCAAGCAACTAACAAACTAGCAGCAATAGCAGGGGGAAATACCCACAAGCGATTTTGGATTTTTGCTCTATGTTTAGCAAATAGCGATAAGAGGGGTAGATTTTGAATTTTATCTTTATCTCTGTTTGCTGTTGAGTTTTCCCCTTCTATAGCTACCATAATTCTTTGCTCTAAATCTGGCATCTCTTCAGGAATAATTGGACGATATAGCTTCAAAAAACTGACTAATTTTTTGTCACTAATTGGTTCATTCATAACTGAACTCCTTCTTGTTGTAAAAATTCACGCACGGTAGCTCTAGCACGAAATAGTCGAGATTTAACAGTTCCAACAGGCACTCCCAAAATTTGAGCAACATCTTTTTGCGGAAGGTCTTCTAAATCATGCAGCACTAAAACACTGCGGTGTTCAAAGCTTAGTTTTTCTAAGCCTCGCTTCACTAAATCTTGATAGTGAATCTGCATTAAATCAAAGTCTAAGGAAATTTTTGAGTTGGCATCCACACTAAAATGTTCCTCTATTTTAAGTTTAGAATTAAACGAGCGCTGCTGGGCAAATGCTTGCCTTTGATCGGCAGCAACATTCCAGGTAATTCTATAGAGCCAAGTGGAAAAGTTGTCTCTCTGTTTGAGTTTGGGTAGTCCTTTCCAGACTCGTAAGAATACCTCTTGCACTAAATCATCTAAGAAGAATTGACCGCAGAGTTGGTAAAGGGTTGACCTGACTTTGTTTTGATAGCGTCTGTACAGGTGGCGAAAGCAGGTGCGATCGCCTTCCAAGCACTGAGCGATTAGGTACGAGTCAGAGTAACCAGGTATGGCATCGGTTGGCACAGCTAACACCAGCAGAGTCTCCCTCTCCAGTTTGATATCTGACAGGTTTAGACACTGGATCTCGAAAAAAGGTTCAACCTCAGATTTAGTAGTAATGGTCAGAGTGGTAAGATACCTGTGTAACAGTGGCAATTGTGTCATTTTTTCCGGGCTGATGTGAATTATGGTCGCCGTGTGGCTGAAGGGTTAGGAATTGCGATCGATCCAGGGATGATTGCTAAGTTGGCTGCGCCTGTTGGGGTGTAGTTGGTGATGAAAAGTCTTTTTTGATTGCATTTTTTAACGGGTGCGGAATCCGCACCTCTTCTTTTCTAAGAGAAACTATTTTTCTATAGTTTCCCGTTTAAAACCTAATCTTATTCCTGGTAAACCAGAATTTTTTAATCGCTTACAAATCTCTTCTTTAGCCGATTCAAAGCTAGGAAAATCCGCGCTTATTCCAAAAGGAATCCAAGCACTATATCCAAGAGTCTCCAGTTTTATATTTACCTTTGCAGGAACTATATACTTACGAGCAGAAACATAAAACTTTTCTATATACCCTATCCCATTACTTAACTGATTAGCCGCAGGGATAGCAAAATCTTTCAGATACTCCTCAACCAAGAGCCATCCTTTTTTCTCAACACTAGCTAAAAGATAGACGGTATCAAGTTGAGAAGGTGCATAGTGTGTTTTGTTGTTGTTTAGTATTCCGTAGGCTAGATTATAATAAATAGGATACTTCTGGTTGTTAGCATCTGTTTCATACTTGCTAGGCATCTTCATGTCAACGCTAAAACATTTAATACATAGCCCCATTCTTTCTCCAGAATAACCAATGTCAATCACCCCACCTCTATTGTATTTTTCAGGATCAATTTCTCGATTCATCAATAGTTCTTCAATTGTAGTAAAGTCTGAGCTAATCAGTTTTGATTTAATAGGTTGAGAGCGACTGCCTATTCCACGTATTCCTGTTTTATAGTCATCACTAATTTTGCACATCATTGCCTTAGCAGCTTTACTATCCACTGGTTCATTGAATAGTATTTTTATCAAGTCTAAAGTATAAGGTTTAAGTCTCTTGATATGCAAGAAATAGCGATCTTTTTCATCAGCTTGATTTTGAATTTTACCTAGTGATTCTGGAGTTAAAGCCCTAATATAATCTTGAGCTAAAGTAGTATCAGTATATTCTCTAATACCTTCTGTTTCTTCTTTTGAGTACCAACGATTCCAATAATTAACTTCAACTACATATCCATTTACATAAAGTCGATACATCCAAGGATAGACAGGTGGAACCTCCCATTTACTAGCATAAGCCTTGCGACTGCTAAATGCCTTTTTGATTAGGGCTTCTTCCTCCTCAATAGAAGCAGGTTGGTATTTTTCTTTAAGAATATCTATATCTAGGCAAACATGAATAATACTTAATCCCAATATTTTCTTCTGTGCCAGCCAATCAATGGTAATTTGAGACTGAATTTCTTTTCTGGGTGGTTCTACTCCTAATAAAAAAGCAAAATCAGAGATTGCAGCTATGGTTTCCCTTAATAGAGTTTCAACTGGCCGCACTTTTTTTGTCTTTACTGGACTAGAGTTTAAGTGTGGATGATATTTTTCAATACGTTGCTTCTCTACGCTGTCTAGTTGAGATTCGCTAACTTGCTCATAGTAAATTGTGAAATGTTTCTTTTTTTGTGCTTCTAGTTGATAGATCCGATGATGAGATTTACCTTGCCAACGTTTACAGATGTTTTTTGCTTTTCCTACATACCAAACATTGTTAGTTTCATCCAGAACGTAGTAGATACCTGAATATTCAGGTAGTAGCTGTTTCGCCTGTAAAGAAACCTTTGACAATTGTAAGATTACTGGATCGGCAATCACCTGATTTTCCTCCAATATTGTTTTATATTCAATAACTTCAGACACTTTTCAATGGGCAACAGTAGAATGCGGGTTTTGGACTCCAAGATGGCTGCGTAGGCGTAGCCCACCGCAGGCATCGCTAGTTCACTCTACGCCAACACTAGGATACTTTCGGTTTCACTATCTCCAAATTGGATAATAGTATCAAAATTATATCTCAAAATCTGAATAATCTTTGATGTAGGACTGTTACCAATCCGAAGATAGACAAATTTGGGTGGATGACTATACAGTAAACTACGTTGATGAAAGTCAGAATCCTTGGAAGCAATCACAAAGTTATTGACTTTTGCATAGTCCCAAATAATCGCATCATCAGTATTCGTAAGTGCCAAATTCTTGACATGATTGGAATTGGGATACAAATCAATAATCTTGGCAATAATCCGGTCTGAAAGGTTTTCGTCTAATAATAGTTTCACAGGGATGCTACGAATAACTTTTTCTCACGGTCAGCAGCAAAAGCAAGACAGGCTTTGATATCTTCCGAATTAAGTTCAGAAAAGTCTTCCAGAATCTCTGCTTCTGTCATGCCACCTGCTAAATACTCTAAGATGTCGTAGACTGTAATTCTCATTCCCCGAATACAGGGTTTGCCACTGCGTTTTCCTGGCTCAATTGTAATGATGTTGTGGTAATCCATAAGGTGATAATTAATGCAATTATACCGGCACGTCTTGTATTTAGCCTTGTGTGAGGGAAATCGCTCATATTGAGCTATTGTAGCATCTCTCTTAGCCTGCTTACGCCGTGACCATCTCCTGCGTAAGTTCGGGAGAAACTGGCTAAATTTATAATACCACAATCTGCTACTGAATATAATTATGTGTATCCTCTAGTTTCTGATAGTTCCATGACCACATCTCTTCGATCGTGCGACCGTCTGTGTTAGGTGTCTGACCAATATAAAAGGCTAAAATACTGCCTTTGGGATAATTTACTAAATCCTGTTGATCTGATTTAATATCCATTGTTTCAGAATCCATAATTACATAAGTTATCGCAAAGTCACAAACTCTTCGGCTGTGGATGGATGAATGCCAATGGTAGCATCAAAGTCTTTCTTCGTAGCTCCCATATTAACTGCGATTGCCATACCCTGAATAATCTCCGCAGCATCTTTTCCTACCATGTGAACTCCCAAAACGATGTCAGTATTTTCCTCAACTATTAACTTAACAAAGGTTTTCTCATCAGCACCAGTCAAACTGTGAAACATGGGGCGAAATTTACTGCTATAGCATTTGATTGAATCCCCAAATTTTACTCGCGCTTGTGCTTCTGTCAGACCCACGCTAGCAGATTCTGGTTGAGAAAACACCGCCGAAGCTACATTTTTATGACTAATCGCTCTAGGGTTATTACCAAATTCAGTATCGGCAAAAGCTCGACCTTCGCCAATAGCAACTGGTGTTAAATTTATCCTGTTTGTACAGTCTCCGACGGCAAAAATATGGTGCTGGCTGGTACGACTATTTTTTGTAACTGCGATCGCGCCTAAGACTGTCTCAACTCCTGCATTCTCTAAACCCAATCCCTCTAAATTTGGACTGCGGCCAGTAGCACAAAGTAAAGCATCTACTGTTATTGTTCCTTGGCAAGCTCCCCACAATCTTAATTTTAAACCCTCTGGGGTTTTTTCAATTTGCTCAATAGCGCTTTCCGTCAAAAATTCCACACCATGTTTAGTCATTCCTTCTTGAATGTTGAAGCGAATATCTTCGTCAAAACCGTTTAAAATTAAGTCTCGCCTGATGATTTGACTAACGCGACTTCCTAACCCGTTCATAATGCAGGCAAATTCAACGCCGATGTAGCCGCCACCCCAAATTGCAATCCGTTTTGGCTGTTCTTTTAGCAAGAATATCTCGCGGGATGTGATGCTGTGTTCTATTCCGGGAATGTCAGGTTTGAATGCTTCGCCACCTACGGCAATTAAGATTTTCTCTGCTGTGATTTTGCGATCGCCAATTTCGACGGTGTGGGGGTCTACAAATTTGGCGAATCCAGAAATCAATTCAACTCCGGCTTTTTCCAACAAGCTGATGTGCAGTTTACTCAATCTGCGGACTTCTTTATCTACGGCTGTTACGAGTTTTAGCCAATCAAAGCTACTCTCAACTTCACTCCATCCATAACCGATCACATCTTGATAAAGGTGCGAGAAACTAGAAGCGTAGACCATCAGCTTTTTGGGTACGCAGCCGCGAATTACGCAAGTACCCCCAACGAGATCCCCTTCTGCGATCGCAACTTTCGCTCCGTAACTAGCAGCTCTTTTAGAAGCCGCCAATCCCCCAGATCCCGCACCGATCGTAAACAAGTCATAATCGTATGCCATAATTGTTATCTCCTCTGCTATTAAGATTGTAGTAATTTTGCTCTTGATTTTTTTAAATTAGCTCTCAAAAATTTTTATTTTTTTGGTAAAACCGCTTGCTTTTATTAACTTGACATGATATTATTTTATAATGGAAATCCGTCCAAAAATTTTATTTTTGCCACCATCCCATTATCTAGATAATACCATAATACACCACCAAAATATATATAAAAATGTAACATTTTTTGCCGCCACCAGCCTCTATTCTCAACTTTCGCTGTTTATTGCTAAAGTTTTTGACTAAAATTAAATCTAACAAAACTTACACACACTCTGCCATATCTCAATCAGGAAATAAATCATGTCAAAACAACCATCAGAAAACATCAATGCTTCACAGATCAACCCTGATACAGGGTTTCTCGATCCTGCCAACATCAGATTGATCTCCGCGCCCCCCATTGACCCAGCGGATGACCCATTGTTCGACCCCAACTTTTTTAACCTCACAAATGATGAGGACATAGTTTCCCTCGCACCTCGCATCCTGCGTTCAACTCCCGGAGGTTTAATTGCCCTAGATGGAAATGATTTTGTCAAAGGATCTGACGAACCGGAATTAATAAATGGAAATGCAGGCGAAGACACCTTAGTTGGTAGTGGTGGAGACGATACTTTGCGAGGCGGTATAGATTTTGACCAGATTTATGGTGGGGTTGGCAACGACATTCTTAACGGGAATAAAGAAGACGATTATGTGATTGGAAATGAGGGAAACGATGTGTTACGGGGTGGCAAAGGCAATGACAATTTAGTAGGTGAGGAAGATAACGATACCTTGATCGGTGATGGGGGTATCGATAAGCTTTGGGGAGGTGCAGGTGAAGATATCTTTGTGCTCACGAAAGATTCCGCAGTCCCCAATCAAGAAGTTGGTTCCCTTCAACCCCGGTCTAATAACGATCAGTTTATTATTGACCCAGTTATCGCCGATTTTATTTTAGATTTCACTCCTGGTTCTGGAGATGCGATCGGCTTGACTGGAGGAATGACACAGGATGATATTGTTGTTACTGAAAGGTTTTTAACAATTGGCGATCGCAGAGATTTTGACAGCAGAGGCCCTTTTCCTTTGGGAATCCCAAGGACGGCAGATTTCCAAACAGAAAACATTAAAGTTTCGGTAATTAGAGAAACCAGCACTGGCAATATTCTGGGTATGGTCAAGAATATCTCTCCCGAACAACTTAAGTTTGTATCTATCTCAGATCGAACAATAGGTTTAGGGTAAAAGTGGTAATTGGTAATGGCTAATGGCTAATGGCTAATGGCTAATGGCTAATTACCCATCTCCCCCATCTCCCCCATCCTCCCCATCTCCCCCTCTCTTTCCCTAGCCCCTCTTTTTCAGGCTGGTATGATTACAGTAAAAGTTGAACCCTTACCCAACTCACTTTTTACTGTAATCTCTCCTCCCATCATCTCGCAGAATTTCTTCGCGATCGCCAACCCCAAACCAGTACCACCGTATTTGCGCGTAGTCGAAGGATCTGCCTGCATAAAAGGTTGAAATAACTTTTGTAACTGATCTGAACTCATGCCGATCCCAGTATCAGTGCAATTAAAAATTAAAAAATCATAATCAGCGATTAAACCTTTAGATAAATCACTTTTAACATCTAATTCGTTATTCTTTAATCCTTCAGACTCAATAGCTACTTTTTCCCTATTCACAGTCAGCAAAATCGTACCGTCATGGGTGAACTTAGCTGCATTACTGAGCAAATTAAACAAAATCTGTCGTACTTTCGTTTGGTCTGAGTGCATAGATCCAATATTATCTCCATACTGTACATTCAGGCGATTAGTATTTTTGATCAATAGCGGCTCGACAGTTGCCACCACATCTCGAATTGTAGTCCTCACATCGAAAGTGATAAACTCCATCTCCATCCTGCCGGCTTCAATCTTAGACAAGTCAAGAATTTCATCAATCAATCCCAGTAAATGCTTGCCTGCTTTGTAAATATTCTTTACGTCACAAACAAAATCTTTCTCACCTAAATCTTCAGCATCCTCTTGTAATATCTCGCTATAGCCAATGATTGCGTTGAGAGGAGTTCGCAACTCGTGACTCATGTTAGCAAGAAATTGGCTCTTAGCTAAATTGGCAGCTTCAGCAGCTTCTTTAGCTCTATACATTTCTTCTAGAACTCGTTTACGATCGGTAATATCGCGGACAACTGTGCAAATAATCTCTCGACCACCGTAAGAAATCATGTTAGCGCTTACCTCAACATCAACCAGAGAACCATCTCGACGGCAGTAAATCACTTCGCCTAGCCTGCGCTGTTTTCTCCTAATCAACAGCTCTATATTGCGGTTGATTGTATCTTTGTCGTGGACGGTAATATCGTAAATAGTGAGTTTTAAAATATCATCAAGAGTATAGCCAAGTAAATTTATAAAAGCTGTATTAGCTTCTAAAATGCGTTTAGTTTTAACTTCAAACAAAAAAATACTATCTGAGGCTTGCTCAACTACAGCGCGATAGCGAGCTCTTTCCTCAATTTGTTCGCTCTCAGCTTGCTCGATTTCAGTTAGCATTCCATTGATAGTGCTACCAAGGCTCGATAATTCATCTCTACCTGCTACAGACAATCGCAATGAGAGGTCTTTGCTAGTGCTAATGCGGTTCACACCTCGTGTGAGATGGCTCAAACGAGACAAGACTTGGCGTTCTAATAGCAGCACAGTACAGCCGCTAAACCCCACCCCCACTATCACTACAGAGGCAAGCAAGTAGTGTAAACTCCTTTGACCTTGCTGATAGATTTCTCTGGGAATATTCACTTGCAATAGCAGCGCCGGCTTACCATAAATGTCTTTGAAGAGAGCATATCCTGCGATTTTCTCTTCGTTCACGGGGCGCACTAAAATCGGGTTTTTTTCAGACAGGATATCCCGTACAATCTTGAAGTCTGCGGGTAGCTGAGGCTCATTAATACTATAAACTGTGAGGGGAAAGCGCGTAATTTTCGACAACCGCTTAATACCAACAGCATCTAATTTACGACCAAAGATCAGTGTACCTCGGATTGGGCCTGTTCCTTGAGTAGTTACAATCGGTTGTGAAGTAATCAATATCGGCTCTGAAAGTAGCAGAATAATGCCAGAGCGCTTACTTTTGGGGTTGGGGTGCTGTAACAGAAGATCGTTAACATTTAGATGGGGTTTTAACATCTCCGGTATCGGTGTTTTTTCGCCGTTTTTAGTATCGAAACCAGTACCGTAGACTATCTTGCCAGAACTATTAATAAATAACGCCAAATTTACCTTCAAGTTTCCTAGCGCTTCGGGCGCTAAATTCGAGTTAATATATCCTTTGTTTGCATCTTGAATGAAAGTATATGTGTCATCCCACGCTGACCAATCAGCAAAGCGGGAGTTGAAGTCGTCTTCTGTTTGGCCAAAAACGCTCAGCACTCCGTTCACAACTTGACGAGCTTCCTGTTCCTCAGCTTTCTTGAGACTCCTCAGAAGGATTGTTGAGGATGTGATATAAAGAACGCTAGTCAATCCAGCGAGGGTTGCACCAATTATTAATAGTGTCTTATGACGAAGTTTCATCTTTTTTCCTGACTGGATACTCCTGTCATACCTATATTGAGGTTGACAGTGAGAGAAAAGACTTTCTCAGAGTATATGCTTCTCCATGATTAGTCCTCAAGCCGGAACTCAGGAGCAACCTTTCACTGCCAATCTTCAGATGGCGATTGCTCAATAATACCTCTCTCTAAGGAGATGGGGAGACTGGGAGATGGGGAGATGGGGAGATGGGGAGATAGAGTCAACTATATACAATATCTTTTTTTGTCACTCTCGTTACAGCATTTTCTAAAGTATTTAGGATTAGAACTTACGCAAAACTATCCGTAACGCCGCCATCTTGGCGGTAAAGTCACCGCCAAGATGGCGGCGTTACGTAATCGTGCGTAAGTCCTGAGTATTGATTTACTTAGGCTTTCGCCTTGAAGCGTTCAGCTACCAAGCTCATCTTTTGACTTTGATAAAACTATACCCGACTTTTTTTATCGGGTATGTTTGACAACATTTTGAGCTCGTGTTACTATCCACAAAGAGTCGAAAACCACCGTAGAAAGTAGGGAGTCCACCCATGACCCAAGCAACCAAAACCAAATCCACATCAGCAACCGCTGTCAGCCTCAAGTGTAAAGAATGTAGTGCAGAGTATGAACTCGAAGCTAAGCACGTTTGCGACCTGTGTTTTGGGCCGCTGGAGGTTAAATACGACTACGATGCTATTCGTCGCACCGTTTCCCGCCAAACTATCGAAGCTGGCCCTAACTCGATTTGGCGCTACCGCTCCTTTTTACCAGTCGTTACAGATAATGTTATTGATGTCGGCACGGGTATGACTCCCCTGCTTAAGTCTCACCGTTTAGCTCGCCGCCTGGGTCTAAAAAATCTTTATATTAAAAATGATGCTGTTAATATGCCCACTCTCAGCTTCAAAGATCGAGTGGTGTCAGTTGCTCTTAGTAGAGCTAGAGAATTGGGTTTTACTACTGTTTCCTGTGCTAGCACTGGCAACTTAGCTAATTCTACAGCTGCGATCGCAGCCCATGCCGGTCTAGATTGTTGTGTCTTCATCCCCTCCGACTTGGAAGCGGGCAAAATATTAGGCACTCTGATCTACAACCCAACTGTAATGGCAGTTCACGGTAACTACGACCAAGTTAACCGCCTCTGCTGCGAAGTAGCCAATACACATGGCTGGGGATTTGTCAATATCAACCTGCGTCCCTACTACTCGGAAGGTTCTAAAACCCTTGGCTATGAAGTCGCCGAACAGTTAGGCTGGCAATTACCCGATCACATCGTCGCTCCTTTAGCTTCTGGCTCCCTCTTCACTAAAATTTACAAAGGTTTTCAAGAATTTACAGAAGTCGGCTTAGTGGAAGGAAAGAAAGTCCGGTTTAGCGGAGCTCAAGCAGACGGTTGTTCGCCGATCGCTCAAGCATTCCGCGAAGAACGGGATTTCGTAACGCCAGTCAAGCCGAATACAATTGCTAAATCGATCGCGATCGGCAACCCCGCAGACGGCATTTACGCCTTAGAAATTGCCCGGAAAACAGGCGGTAATATTGAATCCGTCAGCGATGCCGAAATCATCGAAGGCATGAAATTATTAGCGGAAACTGAAGGTATCTTCACCGAAACCGCAGGCGGAACTACGATCGCAGTCTTGAAAAAACTCGTAGAAGCTGGCAAAATTGACCCCGAAGAAACCACCGTCGCCTACATCACCGGCAACGGCTTGAAAACCCAAGAAGCCGTCCAAGGATACATCGGCGAACCGATTACCCTAGAGCCGAAGTTAGAAGCATTTGAGCGTGCCCTAGAACGTGCTCGGACACTCGATCGCTTAGAATGGCAAGAAGTGAGCGTCTAATCATCACCCTTCAGATTTTGGGTAATTGGTAATACTAATAACAGCCAATTACCAATTACCAATTACCAACTACCAATTACCAACTACCAACAAACCATGAGTGTCAAAGTTTTAATTCCCACACCCTTGCAAAAATTCACCAAGAATCAATCGACAATTGAGTGCGGAGGCGGCAATATTGTCGAACTGATTGAATCACTAGAAACAAATTGTCCCGGCATCAAAAAAAGCCTCTGTGACGAACAAGGTGAACCTCGCAGATTTTTGAACTTCTACGTTAATAGCGAAGATATCCGCTTTTTAGATGGCTCAAAGACTGAACTTAAAGATGGAGATGAAGTTAGCATCGTTCCTGCTGTTGCAGGCGGCTAATTAATTAGCGATCGCAGATAGATAAACGCAGATGACGATCTAAATCTATCTGCGTTTATTTTTTTACATCTAAACCAATTTTCAATCACCCAAACAAATTCCAAGTCCGCGAGCAGTTTTAACTAGAGTACCTTTGGGATCGACTGCACTGTATTTTGAGATCGCATCGCTAAGCGGAACGCTAACCACTGAGCGATTTTGCCAAGTTACCATCTGGTCATATTTCCCCTCAGTAATTAAATCAACTGCGGCTACGCCAAAAGCTGAAGCAATTAATCTTTCCAGCGGCGAAGGAGTACCCCCGCGTTGAATATGTCCCAAAACAGTTACTCGCGTTTCTGCACCGCTACATTCAGAAATTGCATCAGCTAAATGCTGACCAATTCCCCCTAATCGCTTCTGTCCTAAACGATTTGTGTGCATCACTTGTTCGCCTTCTTCAGTGCGAACTGCCTCAGCGACAATAATTAAACAGTAGTTTTTTCCCTTTTCCTGGCGTTCTTGGATTTTGGCACAGATATTAGATAATTTGTAATGAATTTCGGGAATGAGAATTACATCTGCACCTCCAGCAATTCCCGCACTGATCGCAATGTGTCCAGCATCCCGTCCCATGACTTCCATAATCATCACCCGCGAATGGCTAGCGGCGGTGAAATGCAAGCGATCTAGTGCTTCTGTGGCAATATTAACGGCGGTATCAAAACCGATGGAACGTTCGGTAATTCCAACATCATTATCAATAGTTTTGGGAATAGCAACTAAGTTGATATTACCTTGTTGAGCAATTCGCTGGAGAATTGCTAGACTGCCATCACCGCCAATGCCAATTAAGGCATCTAGTCCGAGTTGATTATAGCCTTCAATGATATCGACGGTGCGATCGCACAAGCTGCCATCAGGCATGGGAAATGCGAAAGGATCTCCCTTATTCGTCGTGCCTAACATTGTACCGCCAGCCGTGAGCCAAGGGTCAACTTTTTCAATATCGAGGGAAATTGCCTGTGGAGGACGGCTCATCAATCCATTGGTGGCTTGACGAATTCCTAGAACTTCCCAATTATATGTTCCCGTTGCGCGGTAAACCACTGCTCGAATTACAGCGTTTAAGCCTGCACAATCTCCTCCACTGGTGAGGATGCCAATGCGTTTATGTTCTCCCATTCATACGCCCGTAATGCGATTAAGGCATTAGCATATCAAGTTTAGGGTTACGGCAAACGTATCTTAATAAATATTATTAGCTTTAATTTTTTTGATTCCCGTCAATTAAGATGAGGAGAATGCTTATATGTAACTATATTTTACAGTAAGATATTGGTGCGCGATCGCATCTTTATGATAAACTTTTATTGAAGATCGGGTGCTAAAACATTAATGACGCGACAGCCTCACGACCAATTTGCCAAACAGTATTTAGCTGAACTACTAGCATCACTAGGGGAAGTGAATGTTAGCCGCGAAGTAAGTGGCGAAGTTCGCCAAATCGATGTCTGGTTTGCACCCACAGTGCAACCTACTGGCGGTCGGCAAAATTTAGGATTACTTGGTAAAATAGTATCGAGTCCATGTTTGCTGGAACCTTATCCAGATCGCCTCTTTTAGAACTGGTTTCAACCTGGCGAGTTAATCTACAAACCAAGCAAGATTTAACTGAAGAAGATCGGGAGTTAATTATGATTTTAACACCAGCTTATGTCCAATGGCGAGAAGAAACTTTGCTACAGGGACGACAGATAGGAGTAGAGATAGGACGCTTTGAAGAACGGCGTATTCTTGTAGAAAACTTGTTAATAGCGAGATTTGGGTCTATTGATGAAGCACTATTAGCAGTGCTTGAACCAATGCTTGAGTTACCGCCGCAAGAATTAACGCGAATGCTGCTTGAATTATCTAATTTATCTCGCGAAGATTTGTTAACTAGATTTGGAAATAGAGAGAATTAATGATGAATCAAATCGCAAATTATGGCTCTTGGAAATCACCAATTACCTCAGATTTAATTGTCTCTGGTACAATTGGACTAGGGGGAATTTCCCTAGATGGCGATGATATTTACTGGATGGAAGGAAGGCCCTCCGAAGGCGGACGTAATGTCATTGTGCGTCGGACATCAGATGGTACAATAGCAGATGTCACACCACCACCTTTTAATGTTCGCACTCGCGTACATGAATATGGAGGCGGCGCGTTTTTAGTTGCCGATCGCACAGTTTATTTTTCCAACTTTACCGATCAACGCCTTTACTGTCAAACAATTGATTCAGAACCACAACCTTTAACGCCTGCGGGTGACTGGCGTTATGCAGATGGCATCATCGATCGCGAACGCAATCGCCTCATTTATATCCGAGAAGATCATACCACTACCAGTGAACCTGTTAACACAATAGTTAGCATTAATTTGGATAATAGCGAAGATATCCAGATTTTAGCTCACGGCAATGATTTTTACGCTTCACCTCGTCTAAGTCCCGATAATTCTCAACTTTGTTGGCTGAGTTGGAATCATCCAAATATGCCTTGGGATGGTACAGAATTATGGGTAGCGGAGATAAAAGCAGACGGTTCTTTAGGTGAAAAACAATTAGTTGCAGGCGGAGTTAGCGAATCTATTTTTCAACCAGAATGGTCAACCGATGGAGTGTTGTATTTTGTTAGCGATCGTTCTAATTGGTGGAACTTCTACCGCTGGCAACTAATCCCATTAACAAGCGAGGAAACCCCCTTAAAAAAATGGGGAGGAGAAATCGAAACTCTGTGCGAAATGCCTGCTGAATTTGGACTTCCCCAATGGGTTTTTGGGATGTTAACTTATGCTTTTACCTCAGCAAATAGCATCATCTGTACCTACACTCAACAAGGCATCTGGTATCTAGCCAGTCTCGATATCAAAACAAAACAGTTAACAACAATTGAGACTCCTTACACTAATATTTCAGGAATTAAAGCCAAAGACAACAAAGTGGTTTTCCTTGCAGCTTCTCCTACAGAATCCACAGCTATTGCACAATTAGATTTAGCAACAAATCAATTACAAGTGCTGCGGCGCTCTAGTGAATTAACCATCAATTCTGGCTATCTATCCAACCCCGAACCCATAGAGTTTCCTACAGAAAACGGACAGACAGCTTACGCTTTCTTTTACCCTCCCAAAAACCGCGACTACACCGCACCTGCTGAAGAAAAACCTCCCCTTGTTGTCAAAAGTCATGGTGGCCCAACCGCAGCAACTTCTAGCAGTTTCAATTTAAAAATTCAATACTGGACAAGTCGTGGTTTTGCTGTCCTTGATGTCAATTATGGCGGTAGCACTGGTTACGGACGGGAATACCGTCAGCGGCTAAAAGATCGATGGGGAATTGTCGATGTTGATGACTGTACTAACGGTGCAAAGTATTTAGCTGAAAGAGGATTAGTAGATAGCCAAAAAATGGCGATTGCCGGCGGTAGTGCAGGCGGTTATACTACTCTGTGTGCTCTCACTTTCCGAGACGTTTTTAAGGCGGGTGCGAGTTATTATGGAGTCAGCGATTTAGAAGCTTTAGCCACAGATACTCACAAATTTGAGTCTCGTTACTTAGATGGATTGGTTGGGCCTTATCCTGAACGGCAAGATTTGTATAAACAGCGATCTCCCATTCATTTTACTGAACGCTTATCTTGTCCAGTAATTTTCTTTCAAGGATTAGAAGATCGAGTTGTACCACCTAATCAAGCTGAGATGATGGTAGCAGCAATTAAAGCTAAAGGTTTGCCAGTAGCCTACATTACTTTTGAAGGCGAACAACACGGTTTTCGTCGTGCTGAAAATATCAAAAAAACACTCGACGGGGAATTTTATTTCTACTCGCGAGTCTTTGGGTTTGAATTAGCTGATGCAATAGAAGAAGTGCCTATTGCTAATCTTTAGAACTCTGAGGACTACAGCTTAGGAGGTTTCATTCAGTATCCTTCTAAGCTGTAGTTTATTTTAATTACATAAAAACGCCATTAGCATCTCAATCTTATTAGAGATTTCACAAAAAATGGCATCCGTCTAATGGAATAGAGTACATCTGTAAATATAGTCACTGTTAAATTATGTTACAGCTTAAAATTATCACAGGGTAAATTAGGTGGATTTACTTAGTAGTCAAAGCAGATGTTGTTTTCTTCAAGGCTCTATGCTATCATCCGAACCATACTCGCTATCGAGTACAAATTTAAAAGTAGTCACAACTTCAACCCTAGTTGAGTGAGTGAGTAGAGGTTGTTTGACAGCAGCGTTGAAAATCAAACTTTTTGCCGATTTATGTCAAAAAGCAGATGCTCAACAATACCTGCGTCTTTAGACTGGGAACTGTCAACAAATAATAACAACTCTGTTGAGTACAAGGTTGCAGATTCAAGCTGTCAGCCAAAGACAAACACATTAACGTTCACAGACAAATTTAACTTAACCAAACTCAACCTAATTGGTAGTAATGACTTACATTTCTATCAAAAATAGGCAATTAAGCAGGTACGGCTTATAAGTTGCATTTGCGGTGGCTACTTACACTTATGTATAACAGCCGCTAGAAATATTGAAGCGCAAGTAACGGAAAAAGCGATCGCCATTGATGCGTAGCAGGAGAAATTCTTAAGCGGATCTTAGGTTTAATCAATAAAAAACCGCTACTAGCAGACTTTTGAGTAAGCTTAAAAGACGCTAAAAATTGGGATTATAGCTCTCAAGTTGTTAGTATAGCAACCGCCATAATGACTCTTAACAGTTTTATTGTTTGGAGAACTTACGTAACGCCGCCCTCTGGGCGGTAAGATACCCCAATTTATGGCTGGGGAGAGTTATATTCAATTCATTTGAAAAGTGCTGTAAGGCGGCAAAATTCTTAGCTGTAGATAGTTTAAAACTATTGTATTAATTGTTCGCACCGAACAGTTTTTCGGCGCTATAAAGTGCATAAACAGCTTAATTTTGATTTTAGTCTTGAGAAAGTGTTGAGTTAAATATAACTCAACACTGCTTCCATTTGATTGAATAAGTACGCAAAGAAACTTGATTAAATCTGATTCATCAAAACTGATTTTAGATGTACAATTAAAAGCTAAGTATCGTTATTTAACTGAGTTCTTTACTGAATATTACTCCTATGAACGTGGATTTTATCAAAGCCCAAGTCAGGTTATTGCAGGGTGCTAGTGCTTCTGAGCAAGAAACCAGACTAAAGAATATCGGTGTTTGTGCTGGAGTTATAAAGGCTGGAGAGTATCTGACACCGCAACGGCGACACGCTGTAACTCTCTGGCTGCGAGCCAATGCAGTTCGTCTCCGGCTTCCTCAACTCCCCATTGAATTTGCGGGCGAAAAACGATCGCAATCGAGCAATTAAATAATAATCTACTCCCCATCATAAGCGGCATCAGTTTTGTAACTTTTCTATCTATCCACTAACCATTTTCTCAATAGCTTAGTCTTCTAACAAAATCCATATAAATCAATTAAAAAGGAGGTTAAAAAATTACGCTTTAGATTTTAGAGCAACTTGTATGTTGTTGCGTTTTAGCGCTAAGGCGCAATAATATACTTGGGAGCATCCCATTTTTGAAAAAGACCTAACCTCCCAGCCCCCTTCCTTTGAAGGGGAGGGGGTAGGGGGAAAAGATCGGGTTCAGTCTGGATGAAAAATCGGGGTGTTCCCAGGCACTTTTGTGTATATTATTTAATTTCCATTTCTTATTCCTGACACTTTTAACAGAATCAAAGACTTTTTTATCCCTTGCTGAGGTTTATATCCGCCATCCATGCTCCTATCTCTCAGAATTGAAAACTTTGCCTTAATCGACAGTCTCAACATCGATTTTGGCCCCGGTTTAAACGTCTTTACAGGCGAAACAGGTGCAGGTAAATCAATTATCTTAGACGCTCTAGATGCGACTTTAGGCGGCAAAATCGATCGTCGCGCTATTCGTACAGGAACAGTGCGGGCAATATTAGAAGCTACTTTTGAATTAGATCGATCGGTGGCTCAATGGCTGAGCGAACAAGAAATAGAACTTGTAGACGGAAACTTAGCAGTTTGTAGTCGAGAAATTACGGCTTCCAGCGGCGCATTCCGCAGCCGATCGCGCTTGAATGGTATTCTTGTTAATCGCCAACTGATGGATCAACTGCGCGATCGCCTGGTTGAAATTACCGCCCAAGGTCAAACAGTACAACTCGGACAACCCGCCCTTCAGCGCGAATGGCTTGATTTTTATGGCGGTTCCGAGCTCCTGAATAGCCGCCAAGCAGTAGCCGCCGCCTACACAGCCGCCCAACAAGCCGCCGCCGCCCTTACACGCAGACGACAATCCGAACAACAGCGTTTGCAAAGGCTAGACCTCTTAGAATATCAAGTCCGGGAACTCGGCGAAGCTAATCTCAGCCAACCAGAGGAACAAGAACAACTCGAACAGGAACGAACCAGACTCGCCCACATCGTAGAATTACAACAGCAGAGCTATCAAGTCTACCAAGCTCTTTATCAAAATGATAGAGGCACAGAAGCCGCTGGCGACTTACTCAGCCGTGCTGAAAGTTCTCTCAATGATATGGCAGTTTACGATCCTCAATTGCAACCCATACTAGAAATGGTCAGCGATGCTTTAGCCCAAGTCACAGAAGCAGGTAGACAAATTAGCAGCTATGGCGAACAATTAGAGACAGATCCTCAAAGACTGGAAGAAGTAGAAGAACGGATCAGAGAACTTAAACAAATTTGTCGTAAATATGGCCCTTTGAGTGAAGCGATCGCCTACTACCAGAATATCCAAATCGAACTCAAAGAACTCCACGACGGCGGCGAATCAATGGAAGCCTTAGAACAAGCCCATATAGCCGCTTTCGACCAGCTTAAAAGCGAGTGTCATGCCCTCACATTAAAACGCAAAGCCGCAGCCCTTCAACTCGAAACTCGCTTAGTCGGAGAACTTAAACCTTTAGCAATGGAGAAAGTACAATTTCAAGTTGAGATTAGTCCTTGTTCCCCCACAGCCGGAGGCGCAGATGCGATCGCCTTCTGTTTTAGCCCCAATCCCGGAGAACCTATGCAGCCATTAGGTGCGATCGCATCAGGAGGAGAAATGAGCCGCTTTTTACTCGCCCTCAAAGCCTGTTTCTCCCAGATAGACAGTTCCGAAACCCTAATCTTCGACGAAATCGATGTCGGAGTATCGGGAAGAGTCGCCCAAGCGATCGCCCAAAAACTCTATCAACTCACCCACAGACATCAAATCCTCTGCGTCACCCACCAACCCCTCGTCGCCGCAATGGCCGACTCCCACTTCCGAGTTAATAAACAACTTATCGAAGATGGAGGAGATGGGAGAAATGGGGAAGGTAGGGAAGATGGGGGAGAACTTTCTAGTTTGGCAACTCCAAACTCCCCTGACATCCGTACAGTTGTTAGAGTCACCCTGCTTGATAACCAAGAGAAACGGCGCGAAGAATTAGCCCAACTTGCCAGCGGGCGATCGGCCACAGAAGCGATCGCCTTCGCCGAATCTCTCCTCACCGAGGCCGCCATCCTCCGCCAAACCCACTCAAAACAGCAACCGATCGACCTTAAAAGCCAAAATCAGACCAGAAGAAGCCATCAAAAAGCCTATACAGACAAAAAACGCAAATCCTAACTTAACTCTACCCAGCCCAAAAATATTTAAAATGCTAGCAGACGACAATTGCAGCATTAAACTACAACCTAACCGTGCCAACATGACAGAAAAATCGCTTAAAAATCACAATTGTAGAAACCAGCACACATATTAGCAGGTTATGATGCAACAATCATGGCAAGGCTAGACCCTCCCCAGATTTAGCAACAGCCCCCGATCCAAGTAAACTGGGAATAAGTCTTAGACTCTGCTTACTAGGTGCTACCTACCCGCCCTAGTAAACTTGCCCACCCCTCACTTGTCAAAGACCAACCCTTACGCAATAGCCTCTATAAAGGTCTATGAAATCTGCATCTCCCAACGTATCTATGGACAACGCTACCACCGCCGTGATAGATGTTAGTCCTCAGAATGACAATCATCAGGTTCAGCATCCCAAACCTAACTCTAGTAGCAGTTCTCTCACCATAGCCCAAGGAAACTTCTCAAGTTTCCTCGCCCCCCTTAACAAAGACAACTTTAAGCACGTCACTAGAGATGTAGAAGATAAGCTCAGAGTTGTTAACCAAACCCTAGGGATGTTGGACAGTCTACTGGATAGCCAGGGATTTGATGCCATCCTCAACGAAATGTTGCAGTCCATCACCCTTAAAACAGGGGAATTACTGAACGCCGACCGCAGCACTATTTATTTATTAGACGACGAAAAAGAACCCAGCGAACTTTGGTCAATTGTCGCCAAAGACGAGAAAGGCAACAACCTCGAATTTCGATTTCCCTCTACTGTGGGCATCGCTGGAGAAGTAGCTACCTTTAAAAAAGTTGTTAATATTGGCTTCGATTTCTACGACGATCCGCGCTCAACTAACGCTAAGAAGACGGATCAAAGAACTGGATATCGGACTTTTTCAATGTTAGCAATGCCCCTGATCAATGAAGAAACAGGGGAATTAGTAGCAGTCGTCCAACTGATTAATAAGCTTAAGTTAAATCACGAACCTCATGGACGATTAGAAGACAAAATTGATGCCTGTGGATTTACCGCAGAAGACGAACAAGTATTTAGAGAATTCGCCCCCTCAATTCGCCTAATTCTCGAATCTTCTAAATCTTTCTATGCAGCAACTCAAAGACAGCGTGCCGCCAGCGCCCTAATGAATGCCGTCCAAGCACTTTCCCAGAGTAGTCTCAACTTAGATGACACCTTGGGACGAGTCATGGATCAGGCAAAAGGACTGATGAACGCCGATCGCAGCACCCTTTGGCTAATAGATGACGATAAAGATCAACTTTGGACAAAAATTCCCATCAATGGGATTTTACAAGAAATTCGTATCCCTAGAACCGCTGGTTTTGCTGGGATGGTAGCCGAATCAGGAGAACACCTTTTAATTCCCTTTGATGTATACGACGATCCCCGTGCAGTGACAGCCAAAGAAACGGATAAAAGAACGGGCTATCGTACTTGCAGTATGCTGTGTATGCCAGTGTTTAATGCCGACAAAAAATTAATAGGTGTCACCCAGTTAATTAACAAGAAAAAACAGGGAGATTACGCACCCTACGACTCCGCTAACTGGCCAGAAGCGCCCGAACAATGGAAGGCGAGTTTTAACCGCAACGACCTAGAATTTATGAAGGCGTTTAATATCCAAGCCGGAGTCGCCTTACAAAATGCTAAACTTTTCGCTGAAGTCAAGCAGCAAGAACAAAGACAAAAAGATATGCTTCGCAGCTTGACAAATGGCGTAATTTCTACAGATAAAAATGGTCATATCGTCGCTACCAACGATAGCGTAAAAAAACTACTGGGAGCTACCGATGCTGACCTGGCCGAAGGCAAATCTTTGCGCGAGTTGATTAACTTAGAAAAAGGTAATTTTGCCCAGTGGTTTGAAGCAGCTTTGTCACCCAAAGAGGAGAAAGATCGCCGACAGTTTTACCCAGACCAAGTTTTACTTCCCCTAGAAGGCGAACCTCAGAGTATTAATTTATCAATTAATTCAATGGCAGATGCTGTTGACCCTGATAAAGTTAATGGGGCCCTGGTAGTGATGGAAGATATCAGTGGTGAAAAACAAGTAAAAAGCTTGATGTATCGCTACATGACCCCGGAAGTAGCCGAAGCTTTGTTAGCTTCGGGGGACACCGGACTCGGCGGCAAGCGCAAGCACGTCTCGGTGCTGTTCTCAGATATTCGCAGCTATACCACATTAACTGAAAAACTGCAAGCAGAAGAAGTGGTCGCTATGCTCAACGGATATTTTGAAGAAATGGTAGATGCCGTCTTTAAATACGGCGGTACTCTTGATAAGTACATCGGCGATGCACTGATGGCTGTATTTGGTTCCCCTGCACCTCTAGAAGATCACAGTTGGTGCGCCATGCAAACGGCTGTAGAAATGCGGGAACGTTTAGTTGAATTCAATGCCGATCGCGTCAGGAACGGGTTAATGGCGATTAGCATTGGTATGGGCATCCATTCCGATGAAGTAGTGAGCGGTAACATTGGTTCTAGCAAGCGTATGGAATTGACATCCATTGGTGATGGTGTGAACCTGGCCTCTCGCTTAGAAGGGACATCTAAACAATACGGTACTGACTTGGTAATCAGCGAAAATACTTATAGAGATTACGCCGAGCGCCTTTATGTCCGAGAACTGGATTTCATCACTGTTAAAGGCAAAACCGAACCCGTTACCATCTACGAACTTTTAGGCATCCGTGCAGGGTTTTCGCCCATTGGCAAACCACTCTCCACAGCTCAGCAGAAGGTCATAGAACACTATGAAAAGGGGCGGGAGTGCTACAAACGGCCAGTGAGTGAAAAGCTTTCAGACAGAGAGATTCGCGAGTTGTTAGAAAGAGTTAAACAGATGTCTCCGGCTGATATCAAAAAGCTCTCCTACAATGTCGAAGAGCAGTTAGAGTATCAACTTAAGAAACTGCTGTATTACATCAAAAAGCTGCCAGAGTCGAAAATTGCCAGACCCTCTAAAAAAGATGAGCTGATTAAATTGCTGAAGCCAGAAATCAAGCTGCTGTCTTTGGAGACGATCAAAAATCTCTCCGAGGACGAAGTGAGAGTGCTTTTAAAAGCTAAAGTTAAGCAGATATCAGCAGAGGATATTAAGGAACTGGCAGAGGGCGATGCTAAAAAGCTCTTGGAGAGCGAAGTTAAGCAGCCATCAAAGCCTCAGATTAAGAAACTGACACCGGCTGAAATTAAGCTGCTATTAGAGGCTAAAATTAAAAGTCGGTCAGTAGAAGCAGTCGAGAATTTTTTAAACGAAGAATTCCCGAACTTATCCCTAGATCAAGTTAAGAAGCTGCTCTCTGAGGTCAAGCGGCTGTTAGAACCCAAAGCTAAGCAGGCGTTTAAAGATGCTGACAGCCAATTTCACTCTGTTCTGGAAGCAGATCCCAAAAACAAGGCAGCTAAATTGCACGTTGAGCGCTGTATGCTATTTCAGCACCAGCCTCCAGATGTCCTCAACTGGGACGGCGTTTGGAAACTTACGGAAAAATAAACTGCCCCTGCGGCGATCCCCGTCGCAGGTATTCCCAGCAAGCTGAAGAAGTCTAGCACTTCACTCTCATTTTGTGCGACCTCAAAAATTCTGTCTCTGAGCCTCTGCATGGTTTCGCCGCAGAAAGTCAATCCTCTAGTCTTAGATATAGGAAACATTAAACTCTAGTTATGACTAATTTCAATTCGCAGTCCACAGATATCAATTGGGTGGAAGATGTTTACCAACTGTTGATGGATATTGCTCGCTGCTCTTTGTCGGATATCCCCAGACTGCCAGAGAATTTTTCTCAAAAGGCTCTGCCTCTGCTACAGAAAGTACAGAGTATTGAAGACGATCGCGATGGGCAAGCAATCTCAGGTTTACATTCAGGGCACGAGCGCGAGTGGGCACAGCAAGTACGTCAATTTTTGCTGGAAATTACTAGCGTCTATTTGTCAGAGCAACCAAGAATGCCGGAAAACCTGGCAGGGAGAGCGATCGCACTGGCGGAGAAAGCCCAGGCTATTAAAGAAGTAGCAGAAAATGAAACGCCCTCCGCAGATGAATCGGACACCTCAGTACCCCGCCCAGAGGTACTGCTGCAACTCTTACGTGAGAGCTTTAAAATTCAACGCTCTAAAAGTAGTAATCCAGATGCTCCCCAATGGCAGCAAGCGATTACCATGCTGGATGTAGTACAGGGAATGTATAACCAAGTCCATGAGTGAATCAATTTCGGCGCTCGACGCTTTCTCCCCATCCTGATGAGCGGCTGGGGAGATATTTCCTTGGAGGTATATTCATATTTTTGTGTCAAAAAGCCAGAATTGTGTTACAATGACTTATAGTTATTTTTAGATCGCTTTCAGTGAGTTCACAATAGCGTATCTATTCCTTATGGAATCTAATAGTCAGCCTGCCAGTCCTTCAGACCGACCTCCTCAGCAAACGCTAGCCAATATTGTCGGAACTGCGATCGCGATACTGACATTAACCCTACCATTGTGGGCGATCGCACACTATTCTCCCACGAATATCAAGATTTGGCAACCAACCCCCTATCAACTCCAAAGATTTCCGCAGTGAAGGGGAGTAGGAGGATTTTTGCAGGAAAGATCGCGACGCAATACTTTTTAATTTTTTACCGCCCCCTAAATCCTGTTAATCTTAGAGTAAAAGCCGTTTGACCAATCGGTGTCGAATCCAATATCAACTCTCCACCATGAGCACGGGCAATTTCACGGGATAAACTCAATCCCAAACCTAGACCTTCAATATGGCGATTATGGGCAGAATCTCCCCGGTGAAATCGATTAAAAATTCGTTCCCGATCGCTTACAGGGATATCATGGGAAGAATTAGTAACAGTTACAGAAACCATCAACTCCTTAAGCTTCGCCTCAATCCGCACCCAACCCGACGGTAGATTATACTTAACAGCATTAGTAATCAAATTTTGCAATACTTGGATCAATAAATCGCGATCGCCCTTAACTCGTAATCCCGGCTGAATCTGTAAATTTACACTTAAATCCGGCGCTAACAGTTCAATATCTTCCGCTAAAGTCAGCAAAAGTGCGGACAAATCGATCTCAACTTTGTGTAAGCGCATTTGTCCCGCATCTGCTAAAGATAGTAATAGTAACTTGCGGACAATTGAACCCAAACGGCCCACTTCATCCAGCAAATTACTTAGATTTTGCTGGAGCTCCGAACCAGAATCAGCTTGTTGCAATGTCCTCTCTAATTCACCCTGCAAAATTGCCAAGGGTGTTTTCAGTTCATGGGCCGCATCCGCACTAAAACGCGATGCTTGTTGAAAGCTGCGTTCTAGGCGTTCCATCATCTGATTAAATACCTTTATTTGTTCTAAAAATTCGACATCTACTGCACTAATCGGAATCCGCTGATCTAATCCTTTTGCTGTCACTCTTTGCAAAGTTGCCGTGACTTCACGGATTGGTTTTAATGCCCTTTCAGATAGAAACCAAGCCGCGATCGCGACTACAATCAAAACTGATGGTACTGAAATCAGAAAAATATTACTAATCGCACTCATTTCATGCTCAAATTCAGTGAAACTGACTGCGATCGCAATCTGAATAAAAGGAGATGTCGCTCCCCCAACCCGCCAAATTCCTGTCACAGTATGACGTTTTACCAGTGGAGATAACTGGTTTATCGGTTTGTGGGGCCTAAATGGTGGTGGTTCTCGACGGGGTTCTGGAGGGGGAAAAAGCCCTTCCTCTGGTGGTTCTCGACGAGGTTCTGGAGGGGGAAAAAGCCCTTCCTCTGGTGGTTCTCGACGGGGTTCTGGAGGGGGAAAAAGCCCTTCCTCTGGTGGTTCCGGCGGTGGCCCTGGGGGGGGGAATTCCTCTCCTTCTCTGGGTGGTGGGTATGGGTACGGGGGGCGTTGTCTGGGAGGACGAAAACGCGGTGGTGGTCTAAAAGTATCTTGGGGAGGAAATAATCCCGATCGATCTAAATCAGAGGGCCAATTAGTAGATTGAAACAAGATATTTCCATCAACATCAAGCACCAATAGTGCAATCTTAGCCTGCGAATCAACACCGAAGAAAGACGGTAATGCTAACTCATAAGACTCCCAATGATCCAGCGGACGGGGTGCAGAAGATTCTCGCAATAAATGACTTTTGATCTGATCGTCAAGACGAGCTAATTTTGTCTGATAAATTAGGAACCAAGAGACAAAACCAAAACCCACTAAAGCACTACCTGCAAGAATTGCAGATAAAAGAGTAATTCGGAGACGAAAAGAATGCCATTTCACGATTAAACTTCCGGTTTACGAAAACAGTAACCAACGCCCCGCACGCTTTCAATACAACTCCCACCGTCCATACGTTCTAGTTTCTTACGAATGCGCTGAATGCAAACATCTACTAAGTTTGTACTAGGATTAAAATCATAGCCCCAAACGTGCTCTAAAATTTGTGTCCGAGTTAAAACTCTTCCAGGGGAACGCATTAGATATTCTAGTAAATTGAACTCGCGGGTAGTAAGTTCTACTGATTGTTGATTGCAAGTAACTTGGCGAGTAATCCGATCCAGTTTTAGGGGGCCAAGGCTTAAAATATTCTGGCGTTCCCCAGAAACACGGCGGATAACTGCATGAATACGTGCGATTAGTTCTTCAACAAAAAATGGTTTAGCTAAATAATCATCAGCCCCAAGATTTAGTCCTTCCAGGCGGTCGTCAAGTTCATTGCGAGCAGTTAATAAAATTACGGGTACATTGCGACCAGAGCGACGCAAACTTTTAAGGATTGCTAATCCATCTTTACCCGGAAGCATAATATCAAGAACTAGCACGTCATATTGGTTATCCATTGCTCGCAGATAACCTTCATCACCGTTATCGCAATAATCAACAACAAAACCTTGTTCTTTCAATCCAGCACAGACAAAGCTAGCAATTTTGGCTTCGTCTTCAACATAGAGAATATTCATAATTTTACCTCTTTAGTTATTCTACTATGATATAGGATTAACGAACATTACAAATTTGTCATTTAATTGCAGGTATACCTGTCATATTCAGATTGTTTAATTAGAAAATTGATAAGGCAATTTCAACTTATTTTCAGGGGATCGGTCTAATGATTAAGCGTTACTTATTGGTATTGGGTACAACATCTGTGATTCTACAGATTGCGAGTGGAATGGGAGTTAATCAATTGCAATTGAGGAATATAAGCCCTGGAAGTGCGATCGCTCAGTTTCCACCCTATCCACCACCGCACGTCACTACTGAAACTGCGATCGCTCAATTTCCACCCTGTCCCCCGCCACCACCGCCGATGATGGGGATGGAATCAGGGAGTCAGACAGAACCCCCTTGGGCAAAAAATATCAACCTCAGCAACGAACAGCGATCGCGCATCCAGGCGATTCACGAACAAGGTATCAAAGGTATCCAGAAGATACAACAGCAACTTTTTGAGGCGGATGGAAAAATGCGATCGCTCTTAGAAACCAATACCCCATTAGAGCAATTGCGACAACAACAGCAGTACATCCAAACCCTACGCCAGCAAATCGACAACAATCACTTTGAAATGATGTTAGCCGAACGCCAAGTATTGACGCAAGAACAGCTTATTCAGCTTAAAGAGTTGATGCAGCAGCAAGGGGGGCCGCCTTAGTGATACCAAATCCGGCTTAAATATCTTCTTTATTCTTTAGTCCGCGTAGGCGGACTTCGTTTGTGTAGTAGCGGTTTCAACCGCCCAACAATCTACTAGAAGGTGTTGAAAAAGCAGTACGTCAACAGATGCTAGAATATTTAAGTCGTAAATTAGTCCTTTTTTGTCCAAAAAGTAACCAACAAGGCTCGTGGCTCCCATAAATGAATTAAACAAGCTGAAGCTTTTTAATAACGAGTTTGGGTAGAAGATGCGATCTGCTATAAGTAAAAGGCTAAAAGTTTTAGGGACGTATAAAGATAGGTATCGATATACTTAAGGCTAGAAACGCTTGCGGGAGCCGCCCCAGGCGTTTCCAGAATCTAACTAGGGACGAATGTAGCTAAATGTAGCTATCTGAAGTAGCTCTTCACCCCTTAAAGCGACCGATCCTCAAGGAGAAATTTTAATATGAAAGATCAACAAAAAATTCGCCAAGTCCCTATAGCTGTCATTGCAGGTGTTTGTGGATTCGTTTTAGCCGCTGGTGGCGGAATAGCCTGGTGGACAACGCAAAACCCTAATCTCCGCACCAGTGAATCTTCTGCTCCCCCCACCGTCCCCATAGCTTCCCCTAGTCCTAGCAATACACCAAGCGTAATTATCCCCGTACCGACTCCCACTCCTGCTCAGACTCAGCCATCTCAGGATTCACAGTCGGCTCTCAAGCCTCAGTCACCCGCACCAATACCTTTAGGCTCAACAGCAGAGAAAACAGCTCAAGTCTACTGGCTCAAAGATACAGGCGGCAAATTTCAGATTGTGCCTGATAAATTGGCCGCTCAGGGAATCCAGAAACCCGATACAGCTATAAAAGGTGCTTTCGAGCAATTGTTAGCAGGCCCCACAGATGGGAAGGGCCAGAGCGAAGTTCCCAAAGGAACAAAACTTGAGAGTGTAAAAGTTTTGGAGGATGGTGTTCACGTGAATTTGTCAGAGGAATTTACCTCTGGCGGTGGTAGCACCTCGATGATTGGGCGTTTGGGGCAAGTAATATTCACAGCTACCAGTTTGCAACCGGATGCTCAAGTCTGGATTTCTGTAGATGGAAAACCCTTGAAAATTTTAGGTGGTGAAGGGTTAGAGGTAGCTTGGCCGAGCACTCGCTCCTCCTTTGAGAAAGACTTTGCTGTGCAGTAATTGTTAGCCTGCGGTAATGGGTAATTGGCAATTGGCAAAAAGTGAAAAACTATGGCAGATTGCCCATTGCCTCAAGGCATTTAGCAATTACCCTTACTGCTTGCTGGTCAGACTAAATTCCCGAAAGTGGCGGGCTTGCTGTTCGATACGGGCGGCGAGGCGATCGCAAACCAAATTGCACAGCTCAAAAATCAATTCATCTTCCACCCGATAGTAGGCTGAAGTTCCCTCACTCCGGCGAGTGAGAATACCAGCTTGCAGCATAAGTTTCAAATGTTTAGAAACATTCGCTTGACTGGTTTCGGTGTCTTCCACCAACTCTTGAACACATTTTTCCCCGTCACGAAGCAGATTTAAAATCCGCAAACGCATCGGTTCGCTCAGAATACTGAAATACTCAGCAACTTGCTGCACAACTTCTTGCGGCACAGGCTGGGATGACTTCATCAAACTCACCTGAAAGAACAGATCCCCAAATACTAACATTTAGTCTGTTTATAACAATAAAGTAATCCTTAATCTGGATTAATTCGCATCAATGGCTGACCGTACTCCAGAGGTTCGCCGTTCTGAATCAAAATTTCCACAACGGAACCCGATACCTCTGCCTCGATCTCGTTCATCAGTTTCATTGCCTCAATGATACAGACGGTCTGACCAACCCTGACGCGATCGCCTACCTGCACAAAAGGCGGCTCATCAGGCCCAGGAGCCCGGTAAAAAGTTCCTACCATTGGGGAGATCACCTCCACCCATTTAGGTTCTGCCGGTGGCGGAACCGCTATCGGCCGAGCAGCACTGGAACCAGTTGGGGAAATACCTTTAGCAGCCGGATTCACCCCCGAACTTAGGGGTGTAGGAGCAGCCGATGCCCCCGTCAGGGCCACTGTGTCATTAATACTACCATCGGTCAAAATATCACAGCGATCGGCGATCGCATCAGAATTGAGAGCATTACCTAGGGAAGGAGCCCCAGTTTCTCTAACCGGAGAGCCTTTTCGCACCGTCAATTCAAAATCTGCACTTTTTAAGTTCAGCTCCGAAATGCCAGTAGAGTCTAAAACTGTCAGCAGTTCGCAAAGCTGGTTTAAGTCTAGTTGCACAGCAAGTTAATCGGTAATGGGTTAATTGGATAATTGAAAATGGGGCTTTCTTTACTAGGACTTACGCAAAACTCTTTGTAACGCCGCCCTCGCTTACGGTCAAGTCACCGCCCAGAGGGCGGCATTACGTAACTCTAGGCATAGCCCTTATTCGCGGCCAAGGTAACTATCGGTGCGGGTATCAATCCGAATCCGTTCCCCTGCTGAAATAAATAGCGGCACCATCACCTGAGCCCCAGTTGACACAATGGCAGGCTTACTACCACCAGTAGCAGTATCTCCTTTAACGCCGGGATCGGCTTGTATTACTTCCAAGACCACAGCATTAGGCAGTTCTACCTCTAGAATTTGTTCGCCCCAGCGGAGAATATTGACCTCCATACCTTCTGTAAGATACTTGACGCGATCGCCAATCTGGGTAGCACTCAGAGTTGTTTCTTCATAAGTTGCCATATCCATAAAGACAAACTGATCGCCATCTTTATAGGTATGCTGCATAGAACTCTTTTCCAGGTTGGCTTGAGGTAAAGTCTCCCCGGCTCGGAAAGTTTGTTCTACTACATTTCCGGTTTGTACGTTTTTTAATTTCGTCCGCACAAAAGCCGAGCCCTTTCCGGGCTTAACGTGGAGGAATTCAACCACTTTCCACACCCCGTTATTCCACTCAATCGAAACACCTGGTCGAAAGTCATTACTCGAAATCATAAAAAAATTCTGGTTAAGTGTGAAAACCGCTTCTAAAAATGTAGGTAAACTTAGTTTAGCCCTACATTAGACTCCCCGGTTCAAGTCTTAAGCGACGCTTATGTAGGTATCTTGACCTTAAAAAGAACAATCGGCATTTTATTTTACCGCCCAACGGGGCAACAGGTGTAACTAAAGCCAAAAAGCTTCCCAGACCCCAGCACATAAAGCACAGTGCGGCATCTGAGTTAAGTCAAAGGGCGGACAGCCCTGTGGGAAGATGAGAAAGATCATAAAATATTAAACTTATGCTCGATTTGCGTAATTTCCTGATTGATACTGGCAAGCGTTGGCTCAAGGTTGGCATCTTAGCACTGCTGCTATTCACTCTCTCGTTAAGTTTAAGCCCTGTTTCCCAGGCGGCGAGACGCTCTAGCAGTATGCCTGCTGGCAATGCCATTACTGATAGCCAGGCCCTATTGCGTTACGCCTTACCCATTAACAATGAGGCGGTGCGAGATATCCAAACCAGTTTAGAAGATATTAGCAACCACATCCTGGCTAAACGCTGGGGGCCGATTAGCAACGATGTCAAAAAGGCATCAAGGGTTTTGAGTACCCGCTCAAGTGAGATACTAAAAAGTATTTCTGATGAACAAAAGCCTGAAGCTGAAGCCCTAATTGCAGAGCTCAATTCACGAGTTGCAGAATTGCAAAAGGCCGTTGAGACCAAGGACAAGGAAGAAGTCGGCAAACAAAGAGGCGAACTTCTTAATAAAGTTGCCGCTCTTGAAGAGTTAATGGTGAAGGAGTTTCCTTTTGAAGTACCTTTAGAATACGCTAATTTGCCTCAACTGAAAGGTCGCGCTACAATAGAGATGGAAACTGAAAAAGGACAGATTACTTTTGTAGTTGATGGCTATAGTGCTCCTGTTACGGCTGGTAATTTTGTGGATTTGGTGGAGCGGGGTTTTTACAACGGTTTGAAGTTTATTCGCTCGGAAGAATCTTATGTGCTACAAGCGGGAGATCCGCCGGGTTCAGAAGTTGGTTTCCTCGATCCAGCTACAGGAGTATACCGCAATATTCCTTTGGAGGTAATGGTGAGAGGAGATGATAAACCTACTTATGGGATTACTTTAGAAGATGCGGGACGCTATCGCGATCAACCAGTGTTGCCTTTTTCTGCTTATGGTACTGTGGCGATGGCGCGAGTAGAATCTGAACCTGATAGCGCTTCTTCGCAGTTTTTCTTTTTCTTGTTTGAACCGGAGTTAACACCTGCTGGCCTCAATTTATTGGATGGTCGCTATGCTGTTTTCGGTTACGTGATTGAGGGGAAAGAGGTTTTGGAAAAACTGAAGCAGGGGGATGAAATTATTTCTGCTAAGGTGGTTCGAGGAGCAGATAATTTGGTTCAGCCTCAAGCCAGTTAGTGGGAAATTAATAATTTTTTAGTAGAGACGCGATTAATCCCGTCTCTACAAGTCCCGAACAGTTTCTCACTATTACTATTTATGTTTAGTATTCATTTGAATAAGTGGTTTTATTACTATGGCAATTCTACAAGTTTTATTTATAGTTGGTTTGGGTTCTCTGTTAGGATTATTGGTTCTGAATAGTGTCAATGAGAAGAAGTATAAGCGACAGTTAGATGAGGCTTTTTATCTGTTATTGGAAAAACAAAATAGCCAGATTTCTTTAATTCAACTGGCGGCAAAGGCTAGGGTTGAGGCTCAAGTTGCACAACAGTATTTAAAGCGGCAAGTTCAGGTTTTTTCAGCAGTTTTAGAAGTAGATGATGAGGGAGATACATTTTATCGATTTCCGAAGTTGCGTTTGCCTCCAAGTTCGGAGCAAGAATGGTAAATTTGAGGTTATTATTACTTTGGCGATCGCACCCCTCCGCATTTTACAAAACTTCATATCTAATTAGTAATCGGCGATCGCCTGAAAATTATCCAGAAAAAAGTCAAAGAACCCAAAGCACTAAATCTTAATTTTGTCAATTTTGATTTTTGTATCTAAAAATACAACTAAACGCTTAACCTAGTCCTAATATCACACCGTAATGTGATAGGCTGCAATATCACCTAACTCATCTATTTAGGACTTAGAGAAAGGACATGGTAAAGCGATTCGATCGGCGGCAATTTCTTTTATACAGTTCAGCTACCCTGGCAACAAGTTTGCTATTGAAAGCTTGTAAGAGTCCAACTCCTACAGCAAGTTCTGATGCTTCTCCAACGCCAAGTGCATCTCCGTCGCCAGCAGCCGGCAGCGGAAATACCATTAAAGTAGGTATTTTGCACTCTCTAAGCAGCACGATGGCAATTAGCGAAAAGAGCGTTGTTGATGCCGAACAGTTAGCGATTGAGGAGATTAACAAAGCGGGTGGCGTACTGGGTAAGCAAATTGAAGCGATCGTAGAAGATGGCGCATCTGATTGGCCGACCTTCGCAGAGAAAGCTAAAAAATTAATTGACCAGGATAAAGTTGTCACTGTCTTTGGTTGTTGGACTTCCGCTAGTCGGAAGGCAGTATTGCCAGTATTTGAGCAGAAAAATCATATGCTCTGGTATCCCGTACAATACGAAGGTCAAGAGTGTTCCAAGAACATTTTTTACACAGGTGCAGCACCGAATCAACAGATAGAACCTGCCGTTGATTGGCTGTTGCAAAACAAAGGTAAACAATTCTTCTTGGTTGGTTCTGACTACGTTTTTCCCCGCACGGCAAACACTATTATCAAGGCGCAATTAGCAGAGAAAGGCGGCGAAGTAGTTGGCGAAGATTACATTCCCCTTGGAGGTACTGAAGTTACGCCGATTATTACAAAAATTAAGGCTGCTTTGCCAGACGGTGGCGTGATTTTCAATTCCTTAAATGGTGACAGCAACGTAGCATTCTTTAAACAGTTGCAGGGTGCAGGATTAGGGCCCGACAAGTATCCGTCAATGTCGGTCAGCATTGCTGAGGAAGAAGTCAAAGCAATTGGCGTGGAATATCTCAAAGGTCATTACGCCGCCTGGAATTATTTTATGACGATTGACACTCCTGCTAATAAAAAATTTGTTGAAGCTTTCAAAGCAAAATACGGCGCAGAGCGAGTAACAAATGACCCAATGGAAGCTGCTTACATTATGGTTTACCTGTGGAAGCAAGCAGTTGAGAAAGCAGGGACGGCGGATGATTTAGATAAGGTGCGAGCGGCAGCTTTGGGTCAAACTTTTGATGCTCCAGAGGGTAAAGTCACGCTGGAAAATAATCATCACCTTGCTAAGTTTGTGCGGTTAGGTGAAGTTAGAGATGATGGTTTGTTTAACATAGTTTTTGCAACTCCAGAAGCGGTGAAGCCAGTTCCTTGGAATCAGTTTGTTGCTGATACTAAAGGCTTTACTTGTGACTGGACGAATAAGACTGCACCCGATCCAGGCAAGTTCAAACAAACTTAGAGTTCGTAACGCCGCCCTCTGGGCGGTGACTTTACCGCCCAGAGGGCGGCGTTACAAGTTCTAAGTTACTAACTATGAAAAAAGGAGTAAACGGTTGCTACTACAAATTTTAGATGGAATATTTAATGGAATTAGCATTGGCGCTGTATTGCTAATTGCGGCTCTCGGCTTAGCAATTATTTTCGGGCTGATGGGTGTGATTAATATGGCTCACGGCGAGTTAATGATGTTAGGAGCTTACACTACTTTTGTGGTGCAGAACTACTTCAAAGGTGTGGGAGGATTTGCCTTTGAAATTTATATACTATTTGCCCTTCCTCTGGCTTTCTTAGTTGCCGCAATCATGGGATTAATTCTGGAACGAGGGGTAATTCGTTATCTCTATGGCAGGCCTTTGGAAACTCTGCTGGCAACTTGGGGCGTGAGCTTGATTTTACAGCAGTTTGTGCGGAGTGTAAGTTGGGTATTGGTAACTGGAATTTCGCTATTTTGTTTACTATTTTTTGGCGGAATGTGGGTGCTGCGTCGCCGCCCTGATTTCGAGCGAGTTCGTAACTGGATAGTGGCTGTAATGTTACCGCTATCTTTGGGAATTTCCTGGGCAGCTTGTGCATTTTTAGGACAGACTTATAAGCTAGATGTAACTAAGCCTTGGTTTGGCGCTCAAAATGTAGATGTGACTGCACCTAAATGGTTGCGTGGTGGGTTGCCTTTAGGTAATTTTCAGTTACCTTATGCGCGAGTTTTTATCATTGTATTGACGATAATTTGTTTGGTAGGAATTTACCTATTTTTACAGCGTTCAGTGTGGGGCCTTCGCATTCGCTCAGTGACACAAAACCGCAGCATGAGCGCTTGTTTGGGAATCCCTACTGAAAAAGTAGATGCACTAACTTTTGCTCTAGGTTCTGGGTTGGCTGGAGTTGCTGGTTGTGCAATTAGTTTACTCGGTTCCGTCGGGCCAAATACGGGGCAAAACTATGTGGTTGATACTTTTATGGTTGTGGTTGTCGGAGGTGTCGGCAAAATAGTAGGAAGTGTAGTAGCGGCGATGGCTATTGGTACAGTTAGTTATTTGATTGGTTCCGGTACGCTAGCTTTAATACTGACACCGATTAAACCTTTAGCTGATTTCTTTACTTTCTTTGCTACAACTAGCATGGCAAAGGTGATGGTATTTGCGTTGATTATTGCCTTTCTTCAGGTGAAGCCTGGAGGAATTTTCCCGCAAAAAGGGCGCACTGTAGAAGGGTAAAGGAAGGAGGAAAAAGGAATGAAGAATAGAGAATAGGGAATAGGAAGAGGGAATAATTTAGAGAGAAAGAAATCAAGAAGGAACAAGGAAGAAGGAAAAAAGCATGAAGCATGAAACACCGGGAATTATAGTAAGTGAAGAGAGGCGTTCGCTGGTTATTGAAGGGGCGATTGTAGTAGCGTTTGCGCTGATCTTTATCTTTATCATGCCTGCGATTCTCCCCAGCGTTCGCCTGAACCAAATGGGGCGATTTCTTGCCTTAGCAATTGCTGCCCTTGGTATTGATTTAATCTGGGGTTACACTGGTTTGCTGAGTCTGGGACACGGGGTGTTTTTTGCTTTGGGTGGCTACGCTTTTGCCATGTACTTGAAATTGCAAATTCCCGCAGATGCAAGCGTTAAATTGCCAGAATTTATGAATCTCTACGGAGTTACTGAACTACCCTGGTTTTGGCAACCGTTTTATTCTTTCCCTTTGTCCTTAATAGCAGTAGTCATTGTCCCTGCCTTTTTAGGTGCATTTCTGGGCTATTTAGTGTTCCGCAATCGCATCCGGGGCGTGTATTTTTCAATTCTGACTCAAGCGGCAACAATTGTATTTTTTAACTTTTTTAATGGCCAACAAAAACTGATTAATGGTACTAATGGATTAACTGACTTTAAAACCATATTTGGGGCAACAGTTAACTCACCACAGACGCAGTTTGTCTTTTACACGCTGACAATATTATTTTTAGTAGGTGCTTACGCCCTTTGCCGTTGGCTGACTAGCGGGCGTTTTGGTCGCTTGCTAATCGCAATTCGCGATGATGAAGTTAGGGTGCGTTTCTCAGGTTATGACCCCACTGATTTTAAAGTTTTAGTGTTTGGAATTTCTGCTGCTTTGGCAGGAATTGCTGGTGCTTTATTCACAGTGCAAACGGGGATTATTTCACCGAAGGCGATGGATATTGCTTTTTCAATTGAAATGGTAATTTGGGTAGCAGTGGGAGGTCGTGCTAGTTTGGTGGGGGCTGTAGTCGGGGCACTTTTAGTGAATTTTGGTAAGAGTTTATTAAGCGAACAATTTCCTGAAGTTTGGCTATTTTTCCAAGGGGCGCTATTCTTAATTGTGGTGATGGTGCTACCTAATGGTTTAGTCGGATGGCTGCGGTTTCAAGGCTGGGAAATGTTTCAGAGATTGCTTGGTAGATATAGGTATGCTCCTACTTATCCTAGTTTGGAAGAAGATCCAGAAGTACAGCGCGAAAAGGAAGAGTTGGAGAATCGTTAACTGTTAATTGTTGGTTGTTAGTTGTTGCTTATCAAGAACTAATAATTAGCAATTAGCAATTAGCAATTAGCAATTAGCAATTAGCAATTAGCAATTAGCAATTAGCAAACTTATGAACGAAAAGATTTTAGAGATTGAGGACTTGACCGTTAGCTTTGACGGTTTTAAGGCACTAAATGGGCTTAATTTCAGTATGGATGCAGGCGAGTTGCGAGTTATTATTGGCGCGAATGGTGCGGGAAAAACAACATTTCTAGATGTGATTACTGGCAAAGTGCAGCCGACAGAAGGGCGGGTTATATTTAAAGGGCGAAACTTGCGCCAATTGTCGGAACATCAAATTGTTCGTCTCGGAATTGGTCGTAAGTTTCAAACACCGCGAGTTTATCTGAATTTAACACCACGCGAAAATTTAGAACTATCTTGTAATCGCAAAAAGAATGTTTTTTTAACGCTTTTTCAGCGTACTCCTGTTGCCGAAAAGCGCACGGTAAGTGGTTTATTGGAAACTATCGGTTTAATTGCCAAAGCTGACATTGCGGCTGGTTTACTTTCTCACGGTGAAAAACAATGGTTAGAAATTGGGATGTTACTAGCCCAATCTCCTGATTTATTGTTAGTAGATGAACCTGTAGCGGGTTTGACTGATGAAGAGACGGCTTTAACTGGTGATTTACTGATTTCTCTGGCTGAAAGTCACTCCGTATTAGTGATTGAACACGATATGGAGTTTGTACGGCAAATTGCTAGAAAAGTGACGGTTTTGCATCAAGGTTCGGTTTTGTGCGAAGGAAGTATGGATGAAGTCCAAAACGATCCCCGTGTAATTGAAGTTTACCTAGGAAAGCCTGAAAACGAGCATCAAGCTGCTTAAAAAGTTAACGGTTAACGGTTAACGGTTAACGGTTAACGGTTAACGGTTAACGGTTAACGGTTAACAGTTAACTGTTACCAATTATCAATTACCCATTACCAAAAAATATGCTGCAAATCTCTGGTTTAAATGTTTACTATGGTGAAAGTCACATTCTTCGAGATGTGGATCTGAGTGTGGCGGCGGGGAAAATGGTTTGCTTGATTGGCCGCAATGGAGTCGGCAAAACTACTCTGCTAAAAACCCTGATGGGATTGCTGCAACCCCGTAGCGGTGCGATTGCTTTTTGTGGAGAAGGAATTGTTTCCAAATCTCCTGACAAAAGAGCGAGAATGGGCATTGGTTATGTCCCGCAAGGCCGCGAAATTATCCCCCGTTTAACTGTTGAGGAAAATCTATTTTTAGGTTTGGAAGCAAGAAAAATTCGCCCCACAAAGCAAGAAATTTCCGATGAGATATTTGAGCTATTTCCTGTGTTAAAAACTATGCTTTCTCGCATGGGTGGTGATTTAAGTGGAGGACAACAGCAGCAGTTAGCTATTGCTAGAGCATTGATGGGACAGCCGCAATTATTGGTTTTAGACGAACCTACAGAAGGGATTCAACCTTCTATTATTCTGGAAATTGAAGCTGCTGTACGAGGTATTGTTGCATCTAAAGGAATTTCAGTTTTGTTAGTAGAACAGCACTTGCATTTTGTGCGGCAAGCTGACTGGTACTACGCGATGCAAAAGGGTGGAATTGTGGCATCGGGAAATACTAGCGAACTTAGCGATGAAGTGATTCAAAGATTTTTGGCCGTATAGTGACCTGAAATGATTTGTACAGCAGGAATTGTGACTCCTGATAATACGATTTGGTGCTGGCGTTAGCGGTTGCTATAACAAAATTATTTATAGCAACCTTCTTGGCAGTTAAGACGTTCTGAGTTCCACCAAACTTGCTTATTCTATTCCCTTCTTTCCCTAGCCCCTAGCCCCTAGCCCCTAGCCCCTAACCGCCTTGGCGGTTGCTATAATCGCTATCTCAGGAACCTTCACCGCAGGAACAGAAGCTAAAAACTCAGCCACCTGCGCCTCAATTTGATCCCGCACAATCTGACGATACTCCAAGAAATGCTCAATCTGAGCACACACCGCTAAATAGCTACTTACACCACCAGGATTATGATAAAACATACTCAACAAATTGCGCCAAAATTGCCAGCGAGTGCTGCGAATAACACCCTGTCGCCAGCAAATAGTTAGTAGCGCCCGAATAGTCACCCAGTTAATTTTCTTACCCGCACCTTTACCTTTTTTAGGATAGGTTGCCTCCCCCAAAATGCGATAATGGCGGTAAGTACGATCTAAAAATTTAGATGGTTCATACAGTTCCCAAAAAGCCTCAATATACTCATGGGCAATATCTTCAAGGGGTCGCGTCGGCACAAAATTCATTAAAGTAGTCTGATTAATATTAGCCCCTTCTTTCCGTAGCCGTCCTTCCTTCACTAACCGATGCCAGAGAGCCGTATCAGGCAAGGCTTGCAGCATACTAAACAACGCTGTTGGAATCGATGTTTGCTCCACAAACTTGACAATTCGCGCACCTGCACCCGCCTTTTCACCATCAAAGCCGATGATAAATCCTGCCATTACTCTTAATCCTGTTCGAGTAATTTTAAGTACCGCTTCACTCAGCGAGTCTCTTGTATTTTGGTACTTCTGAGTCAGAGTCAAACTCTCTTCATCGGGAGTTTCAATCCCTAAAAATACCGCCCCAAAATTACACGCGACCATCGCATCCATCAGTTCTTGATCGTTAGCCAAATCCACCGAAGCTTCCGTTGCAAAAGAAAATGGATATTGATGTGCCACCATCCAAGGTTGCAGCTCTTTCAGAAATAACTTAACATTGCGCTTATTGCCGATAAAATTGTCATCGACCATAAAAATACTACGCCGCCAACCTAACTCATAGAGGCGATTTAATTCTGCTAAAATTTGCTCAGGGTTTTTAGTCCGAGGTTTACGACCATAGAGCACAATAATGTCACAAAATTCGCACTGGAAAGGACAACCGCGCGAGAACTGAACCGACATCTCCGCGTAAGCATCAAATTCTAGCAACTCGAATCGGGGAATAGGAGTATGGGTAACATCGGGTCTTTCACCACCTGAACGGAAAATACCAGAAGTAACTCCCTGCGCGATCGCATTGACAAATAATGGTAAGGTAATTTCGCCTTCATCTAAGATTAAATAATCTGCACCCGCCCCTGTGGCTTCATCAGGTAAAGCTGTCGGATAAGGGCCACCCACAGCAACCCGCTTATTCCTACGTTTTGCTTCCTGAATCTGATTGAGTAAATCCTCTTTTTGGACAATCATTGCTGACAGAATTACCAAATCTGTCCACTCCCATTCTGCCTCTGTCACCTCGCGCACGTTACGATCTACTAACTTAAATTGCCACTCTTGTGGTAGAATTGCCGCCACTGTTACTAAACCGAGAGGCGGTAACATTGCCTTTCGATTTAGCAAAGCTAGGGTTTTCTCAAATGACCAGAAACTTTTAGGAAATAGGGGATAGAGAAGTAAAACATTCATTCAAAATTACCTAAGAAGGAAGAAGGAAGAAGGCATTGATATTTAGTAGGACTTACGAATGCTTTA
>NZ_JARFTR010000125.1 GCF_029167235.1 Kamptonema sp. UHCC 0994
CGGTAAGAATACCGCCCAGAGGGCGGCGTTACGTAAGTTTTCGAGGAAATAGAAGCGGTAAAGATACCGCCCAGAGGGCGGCGTTACGTAAGTTTTCAAGGAAATAGAAAACGATGGGGACTGAAAATATTCTCTGGGTCAAATTGCTGTTTAATTTTCTGCATTAAACTGAGACCATTTCCATTATAACCCCAAACATCTAAATGTTGCTTAATGTCAGCGGGAGCTTTCAAAATGCTGAGAAATCCACCATGAGATTCGCATTGCTGACGTACTTGCAAAAGCGTTTCCACTGTCGTACTATCAAACCGCAAAATCCCCAACCCGCTACCGCCATAAATCAAACCATCAGCCAGATTCAACTGTGCTAAAATATTCACAGATTCAGAGGGAAGTGTTCCGATTTTACAAATAATTGTTGAATCTGGGGCAGTTGACCAGATGGTTGATTTTAATCTCTGCCATAAGTCGGATTCATCATTTCCAATATAGGTTATTCCTTTTAATCCTAACTTCTCGCCGACTTCTAGCAAGCGGCTAGATTGTTCTTCAACACTTTCTAGTATACTTTGAAATCTTACTGCCAAACCCAAACTTTTACCTAAACCTAACTTTGCTACCAACTGCTTTGATAGCAAATCAATGGCTGTCGGTGTTAAAGCTGAGGATAATAAGGTTTGAGTTGTGTTTGCTAAGGCTTCAGCTTCGCCAGTTAAAATTACAGTTACAGATGCGTTTGGCAGTGGATAAACTCGCATTGTAACTTGACTAATTATGCCCAGCGTGCCATAGGAACCTGTTAACAACTTCATCAAATCATAACCAGCGACATTTTTAACAACGCGCCCTCCTGCTTTGGCAATTTTGCCATCGGATCGCACGAAAGTTATTCCTAATAATAAATCGCGAACGCCCCGATATCGCTGTCGGAGGGAACCCGCGTCAGCAGTTGCGATAATGCCGCCGATGGTTGCCTGTTCTGGATATGCTGGATCTAGGGGTAAAAATTGACCAGAGGTGGCTAAAATTTGCTGCAATTCGGCAAACTTCATTCCTGCTTCGACAGTAACGGTTAAATCGCCAACGGCGCGATCGATCAGGCGGTTGATGCGATCGCAACTGACAACTACGAGCCCCTCTGCATTCCCTAAAAAGGGCGGTTCTGAAACCTGACTTCGATCGCGGGGGTTGGAGGGCTCTGTTTTTACCAATCCCCCCCAGTCAAGTTTGCTACCGCTACCAATTGGCAAAACTCCCCGTCGATTTCGGGAAATGCAAGCGATCGCACCCGCGAGTTTTTCTTGAGTAGGAGGATAAACAATGCAGTCAATTTCCGTACCTGGGGCGATCGCACTTTCTATCCGTTTTTGCCAAAAAGAGTCTGTATCCTGCCAGGAACAGACAGCATCAGCGCCGACAATGCTTTCTAGTTCTTGTGCCAATGCCCAGTTATCCGTTACAGTCGATTTCATTAAAGTTAGGAGACACTCACTCAAAAAAATAACAAAAAAAAATACTTAAAGCTATTATATTTCTAAACATCATCCTAGTAACTTTAATTTATGGAACTCGTAGATGTAATGGCCCTCCTCCATCCCGCCTTAGCAGTAGCGGTGGTTTTCCCAATTATTGGCATGGTTGTCAATATGGCATGGCAAACGCGATCGCGCCGCCTCCAAAGCGCGGGTGATGGCAAAAGCAAAATTCCGCCCTCCGTCGGTTCTGAGCACGTTAAATTAGGTCGCTGGTTAACTGGTTCAGTTGTCGGAATTAGCTTAGTAGCTTTTGCCTATGTTATCTTTTTCAAGAGTATCTTGAAAAATCAACTATGGAGTAAAGCACCTTTCCAGGTAGTTTTTATCGTGCTAATGTTTGTCGCCACCATCGCTTCGCTGGTGTTTCTTTACAAGGCAAGACTACCAAAATGGCGGGCTGTATTTGCCAGTTTAAGCAGCGCTGGTTTAATAATTATTGGCTTCCAAGATGGTATTTTTCGCAGGGACGATCAATGGATGTTTTCTCATTTTTATTACGGTTTGCTTGCCGCCATACTAATGATTGTTTCCCTGGCAATTGTTCCCGAAATCTACAAGGATAGAACTAACAAGTGGCGCAAGATTCATACCATTCTAAATTGCATAGCTTTGTTGCTATTTATTGGTCAAGGAATGACCGGTTCTAGAGATTTGCTAGAAATTCCTTTGAGTTGGCAGCAAGAACACCTTTATCAGTGTGACTGGAATAATAAAACTTGCCCTAAACCCTCGTCATCCGTAGGGATGAGAAATTAAAAATGGGGGAAGCACAAAAATTACTCTGTGAAAATTTAACAGCGCAAATCTGGGAAAAGGAAGCTATAGAAAAATGGAATGGAACTTTACCCTTAGTTATTGGTGACAGCAGTACAAATTTATTAGATTTGACTAAATTCATCAATGGCAGCAACAGCAGTATTCCCCAATAATAATAGTAGGATAGTGATAGTAGGTTCTGCGCGAATTACATCTTAACAAGAAAGGGAACAATTAGGAAACTTACCAATTTTGTTAGCGGTAACAATTGTATTTCGGCAGTCGAATACGCTGGCATTAGTTTTCTGGGCTAACTCTTTCAAGTTAATTAGTGGAGAGTCAGATTGGGGAGCTTGTAGATACAACTCATAAGCAACTTCCAACACTTTAAAATTTAACGACAAAGGCTGAATTTGTTTTTCTAGTAGTTGAAACATAGTTGTTTTGACCCTGAAATAAACTTCCTGATTAGTTTTAATTTACGAAACTTGAGATTACGTAACCTCTGTCTGAAGTAGGGATTCTCATCAGCGTCAAACTATGCCAGAAGACAGAAAAAACTTTCCGATTGATATGTATAGCAATTACCAATTACCAATTACCAATGTTATTAAAGTTTAGAAATACAAAAATAGATACAGAGAAGGCAAAATTACAAAATCCCTCGCGGGTGCGAGATCATTTAGCGAACGAGCGCACATATTTGGCATGGATGCGAACCGCGATCGCGCTCATGGGTTTTGGCGTTGTGATCGTTCGCCTCCGCATCTTACAACCGCCTCTGATTGCACGTCCCGGCATTGGTTGGAAGTTAGGTTTAGTATTTTCTTTAGTTGGTTTAGTAACAGTATTACTTTCAACTAATCACTATTTTAATGTCCGGCGCGACATTGATGAGGATACTTATGAACCAGCAGAAGGTTGCGTAATGCTCTTTAGTTTTGCGGTGATGCTTTTAGGAGCTGGAGTTGTCTATTTTGTGTTCTCAGCTCCCTTTTTTCCCTTCATTCCTGTTGTCACTGACTGATTTTCAACTAATATCTCAAATCCTCATTCAAACGAACTTGCACAATTTGTCCGGGTTGAATAGTAGCAGGTTGGGGAGCAGTGGCGTAAGTTGTTGCAGCACCCGCAGCAGCACCGGCAAGTAAACCAATACCAGTAAAACCACTAAGTACAAATAATGCTACTCCTCCAATCCCAGAATTACGCAGAAAACTCCTTTGTGAGGGTTTGCGATCGCCACTACCAAATCGATCCGATCGCGCCTCTAAAGGAATGCTACGACCATTAAGATACATCGATTGAGCAATAAATCGCGTCCCTTCGCTATTGCTTTCAAAGCGTCCGATTATTGGCGTATTAGGTGGTACGATCGTATTGCCATAGCTATCAAGAATCCCTCCTTGTAATAGCAACACTTCCTGTCTTGAGGGTTTGGGATCTAGCGCTAAAGGCTCTACACCCGGATAAAGCAAGCTGAGTCTAGTTCCTGCTGGTAGTAAGACATTGGGCGCGTATGCCGTTGGCGCGATCGCATTTGGTAAAGGATAAACTGAAGGTGGGACAAAATTATCATAATTGCTAGCAGGTAAAGGAGCGATCGGCTGTCTGGGAAGCTCTTCATTCCAATTTAAGGGTCTTGCTGGGGTCGCATAGCCGGGAATTGTCACCGATGGAACCGATCGCGGCGGCGTATAGGTGGGTGTATAACTAGGGGGTAAAGCGGCTTGTTGCCTTGTCTGGTTAATTGGGAAAGTTGCGATCGGCACTGTCAGCGGTTGGATCGGCGGATTTGGAGTTTCTAGTATTACAGGATTAGGATTTGGTAGATTTTGGGGCGATCGCGCCAACGATGCAGTTTGAGTGCTACTTTGAGGTCTAGCAGTAGTAGAATTAGCCAGAGCTCTACTGTTACTAGGCGGCGACGTAGGCGGTGGCGGAGTAGTTAAGCCGCGTTGCATTGGCCCTGCTGTAGCCCCCGTCATTGAATTTCCTTGACTTAACTGATTATTCGTCCCTGAAAACAAAGGACGCAATACCCAACGATTCTCTAAACCTATGCGTTGTAACTGTACTTGTTCTGGAGTTAACACCACTCCCGGAGCAAAATCAATCACAATTCTCGCCATCCCCGGCTGAAATTGGCTCAGACTGACAGAACGCACCGTACCTTCTGGGTACAATTGGGTAGTATCAGTTCCCACCTCCGTATCCGGCAAATCGACAACTATCCGCGTTGGTTGGTCTAAAAGAGAAAACTTAGGCGTTATTCCCTCTGGCAGCATGACTTCTAGCTGATTTGTCCCCGGATCGAACAACCAATTTGTCAGCAATGCAGCAGCAGCTTGTCGTTGTCCTATTGGTAAAGTGACAACTACGGCGGCGACTGTCAGACTCAGGCTAAGCGACTGGCAAGTAAACAGTGTGGCTGTTGCATTGCGGAGAGTCAGGCTGTGTAAACTTGGCAAAAATCCCTGTACTGATTTTTTGTGTTGCATGGCCATCAAAGAGAAAGTTGCGATAGTGAATCTATTGTAGGTTGGGTAAGGCGCGGCGATTATAGCAACCGCCAAGGCGGTTAGGGGTTAGGGACTAGGGAAAGAAGGGAAAGAGAATAAAAATACCGAACCGTTAGATCAATTCAGAATATCCTAATGGTCTTGGCGGTTGCTATATCAGTGCATTGGTTTCAGTTGAACTTTAAAAGCAAATCTTAATTCCTGGTTGAGTTTAGATGAATTTTAGCCAGCGCTAGAATTAAAGTTGAGCCTGTAATTAGCCAGCGCTAGAATTAAAGTTGAGCCTGTAACCATTGCATTCCGATGTATAGTTTGATGAATAATTTGTCTTCATTGGAATTATTGCTTGGTAGCCAGACCGCCAATGGCATCATTAAACCACTGGGACAGCACGAATTACTCTTATTCCTGGTGCAACTAGCGCTACTGCTGTTGGTGTCGCGAGGACTGGGCGAATTGATGCGTCAAATTAATCTGCCTCCAGTCGTCGGCGAGTTGCTTGCGGGAGTCTTACTCGGCCCATCATTATTTGGCTGGATATGGCCTGGGTTATACGCACAAATCTTTCCCCATAGCCAGACTCAAGCTGACCTGCTATCAGTTGTGTCTTGGTTAGGCGTACTGTTTCTATTAATTGTTACTGGTCTAGAAACTGACCTCCAATTGATTCTCCGCAAGGGGAAGACTGCATTCTTCATCTCCTTGGGCGGGATTATCATCCCCTTCATAACTGGAATGGCATTAGGATGGCTTTTACCCGATAGTTTCCTTGCTAATCCTCACAATCGGCTAGTATTTACTCTATTCATTGCCACCGCCATGAGTATCTCGGCTGTACCCGTAATTGCCAAGGTGCTGATGGATTTGCAACTGATTCGTCGCGACATCGGTCAAATCACGCTAGCAGCGGGCATGACTGACGATACCATCGGTTGGATTTTACTGTCCGTAGTATCTGGTTTAGCGAGTAGCGGCAAGTTTGACATCAATACCGTCATCGCTGCCGTAAGTGGCGCTGTCCTATTCTTAGGTATTGCCTTTACACTAGGGCGAATCGTAGTTGACCGAGTTCTGCGGTGGATAGATAACACTATCGGTGGAGCTACAGCGAGTTTATCAATAATTCTGGTTCTCTGTCTGTTCGCAGCAGCCCTGACTCACTCTCTGGGGATAGAAGCAGCACTGGGAGCATTTACTTTTGGCATTTTAGCAGGAGAATCGCGACGATTTAGCCGGGAGGCAGGTCATACCTTGGAAATGATTACAGCAGGTTTTCTGGCACCTATCTTTTTCGCCGCCGCTGGTTTGAAGGTTAATTTGCTCGAACTGCTGATACCTTCAACGCTGTTAATGGGATTATTAGTTTTGGCTGTCGCCTGTGTGGGTAAATTTTTGGGTGCTTATTTAGGATCGCGCATAGGAGGACTGACTCACTGGGAAGGTTTGGCAATGGGGGCGGGGATGAACGCACGTGGTGCGATGGAAATCATTGTAGCCACTATCGGACTATCGCTAGGCGTGTTGAATCAACAGATGTATTCGATTATCGTCATGGTTGCGATCGTTACTTCCATGATGGCACCGCCCTTATTGCGTTGGACGCTGAGCAAAGTCACTATCGGCGAAGAAGAAGCCCACCGTTTAAAGCAAGAAGAACTCTCAATCCGTAGCTTTGTTAAAAATATTCGTCGAGTGTTAATCCCTACCAGTGGGGGAGCAAATGTACAGTTAGCTGCTCAGCTAGTCAGCTATCTGGCGCACCAAAACCCAGTAGAAGTGACAGCGCTGTATGCTTTAAGCGACAAGAAACCACAACATCTTGCCGCAAGCAAGAATGCTATTAAAGATACGGGGGCTGTTAATGCTTTGGCGGCTATTGCAGATACAATGCAACTGCCTGTTGGCTCAACAATGCAAACGAAGGTAGTTTCAGGGCGTAATAAAGCAGATTTAATTCTCAAAGAAGCAAAGAAAGGCTATGACTTAGTTGTATTGGGTGCTAGCGAAGGAAAACATTCTAGTAGCAGTCTTTTTAACTTGTTAGTCGATCGAGTGGTGCAGGAAGCTCCCTGTGCTACGCTCGTAGTCAAGTCTCATTTACCTGTGCCTAAAGGAGAAGTTTGCCACATTCCGCTGCGATCGCTACGCCATATCTTGGTACCTACAGTAGGTTCGGAATACAGCAAAAATGCTGTGGAAGTTGCCAGCACTATTGCTACTCAGACTCAAGCACTGGTTACTTTGGTTCACGCGATCAATTTACCTCAGATTGAGTATCTTCTTTATGAGCAGCAAAAGCTGGATTCAGTCAGAGAAATTGCCCAGCAAATTGTAGAGAATCAAGTTGAAATAGGAAAAAGCTTGGGAGCTAATGTACAGTTTCAGATTCTTGAAGGAGTTAGCCCGGAGCAGGAAATTCTCAAGTTTGCTCGTCAAGAGCAGGTGGATTTAATTATTTTAGGTAGCAATATCCGCATGATCACGGGACGAGCTTTCTTTGGACACCGAGTTGATACAATTTTAAGCTTGGCTGAATGTCCCGTTGCCATTCTCAGTTCACTATAGCATTTAGAGGGGTTAGATTGAGTAGCAGTTTAAGAATGTCTGTAAGAAGAATCCCCAGTAAGTTAACCCCAAGAACACCCGGTCATTCCAAACGAGAACAACTTCCGGCACGGTGTAGTAAATTGTCGGCAATAGCTCGGCAGTGCCGGGAGCTGTTCTCGTCCTCCACTCCCTAGTTTTACCTAAAAGTTACCTAATAAATTGTCAGTTTCAATCCCTAATAGGGATTTAGTGAAATTGTTACTGGATATTTTGTATCACAGTTTGTTACAATTTTGGCATTTAGTTTCAATTGAAATTTGAGTTTATTCAAAGTGATAAACTGGTTGTTCAATATCATACAATAGCTTGTTTTTCATGTTTTTCTTCAGCTATACTCAAAGTAATAGCATAATGCTAATAAAGCATAAGACATTAATTCGACAAAACGATTATAGCTCACCAAATTAGGCATGGCTTTCAACCAGTATGGCATTACTTGTAATCGGTAAAAGTCTTTAAATGTTCGGTAGCGTGAACCATGAAATCCGATGATAATTGTCATAATTTCCCTTAAAGTCAAGCGCGTTTTGGCATGACGCTTAAAAAATCGACTTGACCGCTCGATTTTAAGTGCGTTTTCAATCGCGATCGCCTCTGGCTTTCCTATCTCGATCGACCGGGGATCGTAGACTTAGCAGAGGCGTTAATGGGCGATCGATGCCACATCATTGGTATGACTGCTTGGAAGAGTTTTCCCGGCTATGATGGTTGGCGCATCCACACAGATCAGCTCTTAGTTCCAGTTCCTGAAACTGTCTTTTTCGATCCCAATTTTAAACTACCAGTGTGGATTTGCACTGCCCATTTTTATCTGAGCGACATGACAGAAGACCTCTGTCCTACCTATATAATTCCTGGCAGCCATAAATCAGGCAGAGAACCCAATAAAGGCGAAGAAACTTGGAACGATCGCGCACCTGAACCAGTTCTATGTCAAGCTGGAGATGTGCTATTTTTTCGTAGTGAAATTTGGCACTCAGGCAGTAAGAATACTACTCAAGATCGCACCCGCTATCTGCTACAAGTACATTACTCGCACCGTAACATCGCCCAAAAGTTCTCGCCTTGGCCTTGGCAATTCAACCCAGAAATTCTTGCTGTTGCCACTGAACGGCAGTTGCGACTTTTAGGTAAACACCCAGAATCAAATTACGGTTAATAGCAAATCCCGCTTAAATACCCCTTTTATTCTTCAGTCCGCGTAGGCGGACTTCATTTGTGTAGTAGCGATTTCAATCGCCGAATGATAAAAGGGATATCTTTCTGCCTGAATACTTCGCCGCTACGATTTAAAACCTTTAGAACCTTTCTTTTTATCCTGCGGCTTAGACTTAGATTTATTAACTTCAGTCATAGCTTCCTGAAATAAATTGTGCAAGTGCAGGGGAACGCTGGCAATTTCTGGCAGTTGCGGCTCTAAAGGTTTATTGTATTCTTGCAAAAGTGTATCTAAATCGCGCTCTAAATTAAAATCTGGTCGCTCTAATACTGTTTGCAAAACTTTTTCTAGTTGGGTTGGGTAAGTTTGGGCTAAACGTTGCCAGATGAAAGCATTAATCGTAGGATCTTCCAGGTAATTGCGAACTAATTTGTTAGCATTAGGTAAGCTTTCCCCGTCTTCTGTTTCTAACAGAGCTTTGATTTGAGCGTAGGTAGGTAAAAACATCTGACCCCAACGAGGATTAGAAATAGCCGTTACCTGTTCGACTTTTTTAATAGAATCTGGCAAGTCAATTTTCGGCATCACCATTTGGGAATTTGCCTTGCCGAACATTCGATCGACTGTATCAGCATCAGCACCCATTTCTGTTGCTTCGGCTCTGATTTTAGTAGCATCAACTCCTGATTCTGCTGCTATTTCATCAAGAGATTTTGAACTGTCAATGCCAGCTTCAGCTAGGCGTTTTTTAGTAATTACTTCTTGAAATTCTGCAATCTTTTTGTTAAGATGATATCCTGAAAGTGTGATTTCATCGCTACCAAAAAAATCAGTAAAATCTTGGTGATACTGCTCGACTGATTGCCAGGCCTGTTCTAACAATTCGGGAGCATCGCTATAAAGGGCATTTTTGTGATTCTGCTTGAAGTTACCAATGGCGACTGCTAATTTGGGTTTACCCAATTTTCCCATTAATATGTGATGCCCAGAAAACATCCAGTAACTATCGGTTAGGGGGGCAATGCGAACCAGTAAAATTTCCCCAGGTTTGAGTTTTGCTGTATCTTTGAGCGGGTCAGAATTATTGATTTTAACCCTGTAGTGTTTGGCGGTTAGCCAGTTAATTAGCTCGAAGCCATCAGGTAGAATTTGGCTAATTTCAAATAACCCTGTAAAGCTGCGCCGCCAGTTGTCTAATAACAGGCGATCGCCATCTTCTAAGTCTGTCTGAGCGATAAATAGATCCAGAGGCGATCGCTCTCCGACTTTACCTTCGATAATAAAACTGTCAACGAGTTGATTTTGCTGGGCGATGTCATAGCGATCGCGCGAAGAACCCGCCGCTATATAAGCCTCTAAAGCTACCGCTAACTCTCCCTCTGCATCCAGTACAAAGTCTATTAAATTTTGCTTGAGTTTCCAAGCTCTTTCCAGAATAGCTTCCACAATTTAATCTCTTAATTTGAGCTGGATTGTAATACTAATTAGCTTAATTTGAGATCGATCTAAAGGAAGATATAGCAACCGCTTTCGGCGGTTAGGGGCTAGGGGCTAGGGAAAGAAGGTAAAGGAGAGGGCGCAAGGTGGGTCTTTTTCAAAAATGCGATGCTCTCAAGGATTTATGCTGTAGGAAAATTTAGACTAGCGTAAATCCTAAATAGTTCTCAATTCGCCTACAGCCAAATCTGATGATTCCCAAAACAAGTAAACTGACTCGAATTGCCTTAATCCTGGCGATCGCGATCGCCAGCGGCGGATTATTTTTACTCAAAAAACCTGCCCCATTCGTACAAGCACAGACTCCATCGCCATCACCAACCCCCGCCAAGCCTACTCCCCAGGAAATCCTAGTCAATAATGAAGTGCGATCGCTGCCCGGCTCGTTGGATAATGTACCCATGCTCAACAGTGACAGTCCAGAATGGGTAAAAAAAGAGGGAATTTTGCTCTCCACCTTTCCACCAGAAGGGAAAAAAGTACCCGCAGCTCATCTTAACTTCCCATTTCAGGGACAATTTAACTTATTTGCCCACCACTTCACCCACACTCCCCCCAACTTGCAAACCTTATACATTGGGGCAATTTTATACAATCCCGGCAAACAACCCGTAACCGTGGAAGTCTTACAGGCAGCGAGTTATCTGATGGAACCAGACGCACCTTTCAAACAAAAGCCGCCAATAAGTGAGAATCCTCAAGGAGAAGTATATTCTGGTCACGGCATTCGCGCTGTAGATAATATTTTGCGGGGAGTACGACAACCCAATTTTCCTGCAAAACTGGTACTTGCCCCTGGGGAAAGCAAGATGCTACTCAATGGTTCAATTCCGGTGCGGGAGTTGCCAAAGCCTATAAATGGTCGTTCTACCTTTATGGCATTGAAAAGTAGCGGTAAAGTTTACGCTGCGACTTTGGCGCTGTATGCCAAGAAAAATCCTGACGGTAGCGATCGCGCCCCTACTCTCAAAGAATGGCAAGATTTGTTATACAATGGTAGCTTAGCTCTACCCCGCGATAAAACTCCAACACCACCCGGAGCCCCTGGTAATCTGATTTACAGTCGCGTTGCAGGCGTGCAACAAGGTTCGCGATGGCAAGCACAATTAGTAGACAAAAATAGCACTAATCTCACAATTCCCCAACGCGGTAAAGCTTATTCCTATGCGATCGCTACCCTCCGAGGCGGTAAACTCGGTACAGACCAAGTGCAAACAGCAAAACTGCTAGTACGCTATCCAGATACGGCCTACGAAGCACACGGTAACTATGGCGTTCACTACGATCTTACTTTTCCCCTGCACAACACCACCGATCGACCGCAGGAAGTCGCGATCGCACTGGAAACACCTTTAAAAGAAGATAAGTTAGTAAAAGGCGGGTTACGCTTCCGCAAACCTCCCTTAGATTTCCCCTATTTCCGAGGTACAGTGCGGTTGCGTTATCAAAATGATAGCGGTCAAAAGGTCACGCGCTACGTGCATTTGTGGCATCGAGTTGGTCAAGTTGTAGAACCAATGGTCAAGTTGAAATTAGCAACCGGAGAAAAGCGATCCGTGCAAGTAGATTTCATCTATCCTCCTGATTCTACGCCGCCGCAAGTATTGACCGTGAAAACTTTGGAGTAATATTGTTTGTAATAGCGATCGCTGTGGTTTAATTGACACATCGCTATCCAAGCAAAACTATGGCATCTCCACAACCCCCATCACCAGAAAACAAACCTCTAGGCTTCGATGAATGGATCGCGATCGCAGTTGCCTTCAGCGCGATCGCAGCAATTTTCTTTTGGTCAACAGGTCAAAATGGCAATCAACTGGAAATCTCAAATTCCCCATCTCCAAGTCCATCCTCTACCATACCAGAAAATCTGAATCCATCACAGCCAGTCGAGCAAAATCCTAGTCAACCTTTGGGTACTGTAACTGTCACTCCCTCTTCATCTCCTGCTAAACCCCAATCGCAATCAATCCCCTTCGCTTCTCCTGCACCAAATATCATTCCTCAAGCAGCAATTATTCGCTCCGTTCCCTTTCCCGCAAGTCCCAAACCTCAATCTGCTCCCGTTAAAACAGCCATAATTCCTGCTAAAATAATTCCTGTACCTCAAGCGAATTCTACCCAAACTACTCCGATTAAATTCTCAGATGTTTCTGACAAATATTGGGCGCGTCCCTTTATTGACAAACTTTCAGAACGCAAAATTATTACTGGTTTTAATGATGGCACTTTTCGACCAGAACAGCCAGTAACGCGAGCAGAGTTAGCAGCAATAATTGAAGGCATAGTTACCGACCAAAAACTCGATCCGAAACCTGTTAACTTTAAGGATGTAAAAGCTAATAACTGGGCTGTTCCTGCCATAGCAAAATCTGTGCAAGCTGGATTTATGAAAGGATATCCCGGAAATTCCTTCCGTCCTGATGAAAATGTGCCAAAAGTGCAAGTTGTGGCAGCTTTAGCTAGCGGTCTTAACCTGAAGCCGCCCACAAAATCAGCCCAAGCTTTAGAGATTTATAAAGATAGTAAACAAGTACCAAGTTGGGCAATTGAACGAGTAGCAGCAGCCACACAAGGTAACATAGTTGTTAACTATCCAAAGCGGGATTTTCTTAACCCAAATCAACCAGCAACTCGTGCCGATGTAGCTGCTATGGTTTATCAAACCTTAGTTAAGTTGGGAAAAGCAGAACCCCAATCGTCTGAGTATATTGTTCGTCCTTGAATCGTCTGATTTGGTTAACATTAGCATTACCGCCAAGATGGCGGCGTTACGGATATTTTTGCATAACTCCTGTTAGTCTTAAGGTAGGCGTTGCTGCTAATAATATCTGCAAAAAAATTGAGATTTAAATAGCAGCACCACCTTACTTTTAAGCAACAGCTAAACCAGTATGTACCAATAAAGGTTTAGTGCTCGGTTCCCGTCCCCGGAAAGCCTTAAACACTTCCATCGGATGCAAACTTCCCCCTAATCCTAAGACAGTATCGCGGAAACGAGCACCCGTAGACGCGATCGCATCTTCATTTTCCAAACCAGCCTCCTCAAAAGCCGAAAAAGCATCAGCACTCAAAACCTCAGCCCATTTATAACTGTAATATCCCGCCGCATAACCGCCAGCAAAAATATGTCCGAAGGCGCACAAAAATGAATCTTCAGGCAATGGTGGCAAAACAGTTGTAGTCTTAGCAATGCGGTTGCGAATATCCGTTACACTTTCCTCACCTCCTGGTTGATAGCGGTGATGCAATTCAATATCAACCAAGCTAAAATGTAACTGCCTTAACATCCCGCTACCACTCATATAATTACGTGCAGCCAGTAACTTTTGATAATAATGTTCTGGCAAAGTTTCCCCTGTTTCGTAATGCTTAGCCATGCCAAAAAGAGTAGCGCGATCGTAACACCAATTCTCCATAAATTGACTGGGCAATTCCACTGCATCCCACTCAATATTATTGATTCCAGCCGCCCCCGGATGGTCTACTTTTGTCAACATATGCTGCAAGCCATGACCAAATTCATGGAACAAAGTTTCGACTTCTATAAAGTTCATTAAACTCGGCTTTCCATCCACAGGAGGAGATTGATTGCAGACCAAATAAGCCACAGGTAAGCGTGTTTTTTGTCCGTCTACATCGATGATTTTAGCCCGCACAATACACTCATCCATCCAAGCACCACCGCGCTTTTCTGTGGGACGACTGTAAGGGTCTAAATAGAAATACGCGATCGCATTTCCTTGCTCATCAGCAATCTGGAAATAGCGCACATCCTCATGCCATACTGCCGCCTCACCATCAGCAGCAGTAACAGTCACCCCAAACAGCCGATTTACTAAAGTAAATAAGCCATCAAGTACCTGCGGTAAAGGAAAATAAGGTCGCAATTCTTCAGCACTAAAAGCAAACTTTTCTTCCCGCTGACGTTCTGCCCAAAAACTGATATCCCAGTGCTTCAAATCTTGAGCTTCCGGGGAGCCTTTCGTAGCGGCAAAAGCCTTTAAATTCTCTAAATCTTTGATAGCAGCATCATAACTAGCGCCGCGCAATTCTTCCAGCAAAGCCTCTACAGCTTCCACATTAGGAGCCATTTTACTAGCTAAACTTAATTCAGCATAACTGCTAAATCCCAGCAAAGCAGCTTTCTCTTTTCGCAATTCTAAAATGCGATCGATTAGCGGCCAATTATTCAACTCGCCGCTAGAAGCACGGCTCATAAAAGCTTTGTAAAGCTTTTCTCGCAAGTCGCGGCGGGTGCTGTGCTGCATGAAAGGGCCATAACTGGGGAAATCTAAAGTGATGCGCCAAGGGCCATTTTCAGTAGTAGCATCTTCTGCACCTTCGGTACGAGCAGATTGAGCGGCTAAACTGAGTAAACTAGGAGGTAAACCATCAACTTCATCCTTATTTGTCAGAGTGAGGCTAAAAGCTTTTGTAGAGTCAAGAACGTGGTTAGAAAATTTAGTACCAATTTCTGCTAATTCCATTTGAATAGCATTGAAACGTTCTTTTTGATCGCCTTCTAATCCTACACCAGAAAGCTCTGAATCTCGGATAGAGGATTCTACAATTCGCTTTTGAGCTAGGTCTAAACTTTCCCATTCGCTACCGCTATGCAATGCTTTAAAAGCATCATATAACGGTTTACTTTGGCTAAATTTATTCCAAAACTGGACAACTTGAGGCTGCATAGTTTCGTGAGCAGTTCGCAATTCTGGGCTATTCTTAACACCAGTTAAGTGTCCAATTGTACCCCAACTCCAGTTTAAACGCTCTACAATGCGCTGTAGGGGTTCGACTAAGCCACTCCAAGTCGGTTTAACGGTTGCTTCTAAGCTGCTAAGCTCTTTCTCTAATTCTGCCAGTATTTGTGTGATTGCAGGGACTACGTGCTCTGCTTTGATGACATCGAAGGGGGGTAGTCCTTTACCAATTAGTAAGGGGTTTTCAGTAACGATCGCAGTTGCAGTCATAGGATTTTCAGTAAGATATTGACAAGGGTTGACTTTTAATCTTGTAGCACAGTTACCTGTTTAATTACTTGGCGGTTGAAACCGCTACTACACTAACAAAGTCCGCCTACGCGGACTATAAGAATCAGATGAAACCTGCATGAGTTGGGTTGAAATTCTACAGTCCGCGCAGGCGGACTTTGTTTGTATAGCCGCGAATTCTATTCGCCAAGGCTTAAGTTGACTTCGTTTGTATAGCTGCGAATTCTATTCGCCAGCTTAAGTTGACTCGCAATTTACCTCCAAAAATTGAGAATTGTCCGCTCGTAAATCAAATAAATGCAGCCCAAATTGTTCGGAAATTTCCTCACATACCTTTAGCCCTCTCACACTACTACCATGAGAATCCAGCAAAGGTGAGAAGACGGCAATGCCCATTTTATGAGGAGCAACGGCGATAATGCCGCCAGAAACGCCGCTTTTGGCGGGAAGTCCAACTGTATAAGCCCACTCACCAGCAAAGTTATACATACCGCAAGTGTACATAATTGTTAAAATATTTCTCACATAGCGAGATTCAACGGCCCGTACTTTGGAGATCGGATTGATGCCACAATTAGCGAGGGTGGCGGCCATAACTGCTAAATCTTGGCAGTTGACCATAACGGAACACTGCTGAAAATAGAGGTCTAGAGCTTCGTCGATATTGGGTTCAATCATGCCAAAATTGAGCATGAGATGAGCCATTGCGCGGTTGCGATGTCCGGTGCTGCGTTCTGAGGTGAAAACGGACATATCAACGAACAAATCGCGACCAACGTAACGCTGAAACATATCTAACATTCGGTTGAGGCGTTCGGTGGGATCTGTGCCTTTGATTAAACTGGTAGTAGCGATCGCGCCTGCATTTACCATTGGATTGTAAGGCCGCTTTGAAACTTCGTCTACTTGAATAGAGTTAAAAGCATCTCCCGTAGGTTCAACACCAACTCTGCTTAAAACGTAATCGCGACCGCGCTCTTCTAAGGCCATTCCATAAACAAAAGCTTTAGAAATTGACTGAATTGTGAATAGTTGGTCGCAGTCACCCGCTTGATAAATTTGACCGTCGGCGGTGACAACGCAAATACCAAACCAGTCAGGATTTGCCTTTGCTAGTTCGGGAATGTAGTTAGCCAGTACACCCTCTTTTAGTGGTTGGAATTTAAGGTGCAATTCGTCAAGAAAGGTTTGAATCGGAGAATTTAGCAAGGTGGCGCTCCATATTAATCATAGGACTTACGCATGAAGTAGGAAAAAATTGATTTTATTCTATTTTTCTTCTTCCTTCTTCCCTCTTCCTTCTTCCTTCTTCCTTCTATTCTGTTTGCTGCAACTGTTTCACAACATAAATTAACCGCTTGAGATGAGGTTTGACAACTGCTTGCTGCTCCTGTTCTAAACGGTTAATTTTGGCTGCAATCAGCGATAAATCTTCTCCCGGTTGAGGAGAAATAGTTTGCAAATCATTCTGGAGAGCTTCAATCGTTTCTTGAATTAATAAAAACCTAGTATTTAAAACCTTCCAGTCTTCTTGGGTGAGCGCATTTTCTGTTAAGTGTTTAGTCATACTTTGCAGTTGCGCAATCGCTTCCCGGATCGGTTCTATGTCTCCTGCTTCTGGGATCGATCGAGCTTGCACTTGTTCACTTACTTGCTGTCGGCTTTCAATCAAAGCTGATGCTACAATTTCTTGCAGAGAAGACACAGATTGACCCAGGCTGAGTATCTGTTGCTCAAAATCTATGGAGTCAAAGTTTTCTGAACGGGGGATCGCCACAATTTGCTGGCGGAGAGATTCAATATCTGCTGACAATTGCTGGCGGAGTTTGACTACGATCGCGACGGTTGTTCTTTCCATTTTCTCCAGCGATCGTCGCACTTCAGCAATCTCTGGATCTTGCGAAACCACCTTCTGCTGCTCAAAACGATAGCGGTTAGCAACTGAGAGGGAAAGCGCCAAAGTCAGAGGGGCCACCCCATAGAAAGCTTGACCCGAAAGCGCCACAGCTAGGGAACCGAGAGCAGATGCACCGAGGGAAGCATACTCGGCTAACTCCAGCCAGTGCCTTTTGTGAGAAGTTTGTTTCACTTTGGGAAGTGAGGAGTCGAGCTTCCGCACGGCTTTAGGAGTCATAGTGTCTTCCCGTCTTTGATATACTTGTTGCGAGACTTGGGGGATCATCGGGTTCTATCCTTTTAACTCATATACTCGCTAGGGTTTAGCCCAAGAGTTGTCTGATTATTTTAATTTTGGCATGAGGCTTGAGTACAGCTCGTTATAGCTTGGTTTGGGGCTTAGGAGGATTTTACCATTTCTGCGATCGCATTTATAGCAACCTTCTTGGCAGTTAAGACGTTCTGACTTCCACCAAACTCGCTGATTCTATTCCCTTCTTCCCCTTCTTTCACGCTTCCCCTAGCCTAAGCGCCCCTAGCCTAAGCGCCCCTAGCCGCTGAAAGCGGTTGCTATATTACCGCATCTAGGTACGAGATTCAGACTAGCACACTGTCCCGCGCCACTATCTCTTAAGTGTAGCGACTGACTGGACACTGCCAATAATCTAACTCGTAGATACCCTGACCAAACTATAGTGCATGACTTTTCTTAATGAAAGACAGGAAATTTATTCCCTGGGGCGTTACCGATATCATTTTAAGATGGGTTCTATTTGTTGATGAAAAGCTTTCCATTGAGTCACGAAATTCGGTTCAGAAACAGCACCTTTTTGCATTAAAATTACGCCATCTTGAAAACCAATAATTCCATACTCCCCAGAACTAGAAAGCTGCTCAATTAGAGGCGCGATCGCACGCAATTGTCCTCTTTCGCGTTTAAACGCTACTTGATACTGCTGCAACTGCCAGAGGTCAGCAATTAGATATTCCATCTTGACCAATTCTCGCGCATCATTCCGCAATTCCAACATTGGAAACCTGAGAATTTCCCGGCGGCTAGACAAATGCGGCACGATATAATTAGTCGCAGCGACGCTCGCATCTGATGGAATCCGATTTAAGAGCGATCGCATCTGACTTACGTGCTGCCATTGGCGAGTCAAAGATACGTATACCAAGGGATCGAGGGCATCTGGCAAAATAAAAGAAAACGTTCGATTGGGATTAGAAGTGAAGGTAAAAAACAGCGATAAACAGATACAAAATGCCCAAAAGCGCTGAAATCTTAAGGATGGGGAGCTCTTGAGAGAGGGAGCTGAGGGGCCGGGGAGCTGAGGGGCCGAGGAGAGGGGGGGCTGAGGATTAGAGGGGAGATTTTCATCTCCCCATCTCCCCCGCTCCCCCGCTCCCCCACTCCCCCGCTCAAGAGCTCCCCCGCTCCCCCTCTCCGCCCACCACAAAATTGCCCCGTAAAATAGGCCTGGAACGACTGTCATCGCATAGCGAATATTGATCGCCAGTACGGATACTCCCTTACCTAAAAATAACTTGAGCAGGGGAAATCCTGCGATCGCCCAAGAAGCAGGCGCTACCGCAGGCACAAACGCCAAGGGCAACCACTGGCCGAGTAAATACTTCAGCGTTCCCCCAAAAGGCGTAAACAGTTCCCCCAGCAACCGAAAAGGGTTACTGACCATTCCCCAGAGAATTTGTAGAGTAGAAGCTTCATCACCTTCGGCATACTGGCCAAAACGCTCAATCATAAACCGCTGGGAAATATCAGCAGAAAACAGAGGCATGATCAGGTTAGTCAGGACAACGATATAACCAAAACTCAAAGCACAGACAACTAAGCCAGTTCGAGGGTAGCGGCGGCTTAAAATCATGTAAAACCCAACACCAAACAGGATAATTCCTGAATCCTCCCGCACGGCTAAAATCAAGACCGCTAAAATGCCAAATATCGACCACTTACGCTTCTCCATTGCCAGTAGCAAGCTAAAGACATAAAGCGGAATTTGACAAATATCGTGAAAATTTCCCAAAGTCGGGCCAATTACAGCATTAGCACCATAAAAACTAATCGCGATCGCCGCAGATAATTGAGGTTCGAGATAATGTCTAGCCAGAGCGTAGAGCACCAAACCCGCCGCCGTCACTAGCGTTACCTGCAAAACCGTCAGCGTCACAGGCGAAGGAAATAGAGCATAAATAGGCAGCCAGAGCATCAAAGCCGGAGTGAAGTGTTGCCCCAGCCGATAGTAAAATACTTCTGGCAGTTGGTCATTATGAACGACATTAGTAGAGAGAGCCGAAGAAAGAGAACTCTCAAACATCCGGCCGTGAGTGCCGTTCCAGAAAACCTGATTAAAAATACCTTGGTCGTAATCGGCGTAAAAACTATAGTAGCGATGGAGAGTCAGAAGCAAACAGGCAGCAAAAAAAGCGATCGCAGCCCAAACTACCACCTTCAACGGTTTATTTTTCTGCCAGATCAAAAAATTCACTCGCCCACCCTTATTTAAAACCTTCGGCACAATATCATAAATCTAAAGAAGATATTAAATTAGAGTAGAAGTGAAATCACTACCCTCGGCAATGGTTAAATATTTTCATCCGAGACCAAGCTTCAACGCGGAACATTCCGCAGTCTCAGGAGACGGCAATCTGGTATCTACCGGAAAGCCTACCTGCTCTGAGGCCTTTCTACAACTTCTACTATTTGTGGACAAACGTCCCGGTTCCCGCGAACAGATTCGCCTCCTCCGCAAGTCCCTAGAAAACTTGAAGACAGATTTTGCCTTTGAACTGCAAGTCATCGATGTCGGGGAACAGCCTTATTTGGCTGAACACTTTAAACTGATGGCAACTCCCTGTTTGCTGAAAATTCATCCCGAACCCCGACAGACCCTTGCTGGTAGCGATTTAATTGCCCAACTAGAACACTGGTGGCCTCGTTGGCAGCGTTCAGTCCAAGAGCACTGGAGTGAGGAACAGTCGGAACTCAGTAACAAGGAAACTAAGGAGCCTCAAAGCTCTATCCGTTCCATCGCCTCTGCTGCGGAACTGATGCAACTCACCGACGAAGTTTTTCGCCTCAAGCAGGATAAAGAACACCTGCTTGAGCAATTGCAGTTGAAAGACCGCATTATTGCCATGCTTGCCCATGACCTTCGCAATCCCTTAACGGCGGCTTCCTTGGCCCTGGAAACTTTAGAATCAACTCAGAAACAAAAGGAAAATAATTTACCTGCGGTAACGCCTACTCTCACGGCTCATTTAATCAAACAAGCCCGCCGCCAAATCCTAATTATTGACCGGATGATCTCGGACATCCTTCAAGCTGCTAGGGGTACGAATGCGGAATTCCACGTTAAACCTCAAAAGTTAGAAATAAGACCTCTGTGCGAGGATGTTATTGCTCAATTACAAGACCGATTTGAGGCTAAATTCCTATACGTAGAAACTGACATTCCCAGTGATTTACCCTGCGTTTATGCCGACCCCGAACGCTTGCGGCAAGTAATGATGAATTTGTTGGATAATGCTGCTAAGTATACGCCAGAACAGGGGACTATTAATATCTCAATTCTGCACCGAACAGCTTACAAAGTTCAATTTAGTATTTGCGATAATGGGCCTGGAATTCCACAGGAAAATTGCCGGAGTATTTTTGAAGACCGCTTCCGACTCCAGCGAGACGAATTAAAGGACGGTTATGGCATTGGCCTTGCCCTTTGCCAACGCATTGTCCGCGCTCACTATGGGCAAATTTGGGTAGATTCCACAGAACAAACCGGGAGTTGTTTTCACTTCACTTTGCCAGTCTACAAATGAATTCAAAATTAAATTTGTTAACTGTTAACTGTTAACTGTTAACAGTTAACTGTTCTCATGCAACTAAAAACGACTATAAGTCCTGTGTTTTAATTGTTAATACGGAGAGCAGCAATAATTTGTTCGTTAGCTTTGGGAAAGGGAAACTGGTCTATTTCATCCAGCGTTACCCACCGAATCTCGTCGCATTCGATTGGCTGAGGTTCACCGCTGATGTGGCGACAATGATAGGCATTGAGAGTAACATGAAAATGAGCGTAGGTGTGATCGATTGCGATTAAGCGATCGCCGACTTCGATAACGATCCCCAATTCCTCCATGATTTCTCTTTTAATGCAAGCTTCCAGGGTTTCGCCAGCCTCTAATTTACCACCAGGAAACTCCCAGAGACCTCCTAGGAGTCCCCCTTGACGACGTTTATCAATTAAAATTTTTCTCTCTTGATTCCAGATGACGGCAACGCCAATAAACTTGTGAGGTAAATCAGTTGAAGTTTTGGTCATAGGTAACTAAAAACACTGAACTGTTCAGTGTTAACTGTTAACTGATAACGGTTAACAGTTAACAGTTAACCGTTAGCCGTTATCAGAGGTATGTCTATCGCTAGATTGCAAAGACTTTTCAAAAGCCATCCGCTGTTCAGCGTTTCTGAGAAAGTAGCCACTAATCATCGCTGAGGCTAGCAATCTGCCTAAATGCTCGCGGTTTGTGGTGACAGTTACGCCGAAGTGTTCCGAGGGAAGATTGCCCAACAGCCCGACAATGTTCCGCTCCATCACCTGAAAAACTTCAGTAGAGGTAGGCTTAGACAGTTGGGAGACTGTATCTGGAGCCATAGACTGTACGTATTGCCAGAGTAAATTTGCTCCTTCTCCGTTTTCGTCAAATAAGTCTGGTGTTCGATTAGATGTATTACTCACCTTGTACCTCCGTTTCAGGGACAGCGTTCTTTGTTAAATCTCAGATGATTGATGTCAATAACTTCAATCAGATTGCTGCTGATCTTCTCTGTTTACGAGCTACTTACTAATCTAGCAGGATGGCAGCAATATATAAGTGGGCGAAACCGAACTAAGGACGGCGGGTGTTACGATTTGAACTTAATGCCTTAGCTAGCTAAATAATCGTCCATGTCTTGTTTGCGCTTGCGGAGTTTGGTTAAGGCTTCGCGTTCGATCTGCCGTACTCGTTCGCGGCTAATATTGAGGCGATCGCCTATTTTTGACAGTGTTAAGGTTTGACCGTCTTCTAAACCAAATCGCAGGGCCAGAACGTCCCTTTGCTGCTGTGTCAGATCGGCCATCAGCAGTTCTAGGTCTGCCCGCAGGGAGGCCTGAAGGGCAAAATCTTCTGGAGATGCACCAGTATCTTCCAACAAGTCCCCTAATTCTGTATCTTGGTTGTCTCCTACTCGCAAATCTAGGGATAAGGGTAGGCGAGCCCGTTCCAAATATTCCCGAATCTGTTTGGGGGTCAACTCCAATTCTGCTGCTAATTCGTTCGCTGTGGCCGCCCGCCCTAGTGTTTGGGCTAGGTAGCGTTGGGCTTTTTTAATTTTGTTTAGTTTCTCTGTAATGTGTATGGGGAGGCGGATAGTACGTCCTTTTTCGGCGATCGCGCGGGTGATGGCTTGGCGAATCCACCAGTAAGCATAGGTAGAAAATCGGTAGCCCTTCGTTGGGTCAAATTTTTCTACTCCCCGCTGCATCCCAATCGTACCTTCCTGAATTAAATCTAAAAGGTCTACGTTGCGCTTGATATACTTCTTGGCAACAGACACAACTAGCCGCAGATTGGCTTCCACCATCATCCGCTTCGCCCTTTCTCCGGCGTGAATTGTCCGCTGCAATTCAGTCTCAGACAGCCCCGCAGTTTCGGCCCATTCTGTCCTAGTTGGATCTCGACCTAACTCCAAAGCTAGAGCATTTTTCGCCTCGTGCAAGGCTGTCGTTCGCTGTACCTGCTTCCCATAGAGAATTTCTTGCTCATGGGTTAGCAGGGGAACGCGGCCGATTTCTCGTAAGTAAGCGCGTACTGAATCTGTGTCTGAGGACTTAGGAGGTTTCATAAGGATTTCCCGCTGGATACCTCAGCCGCTAGAGGGTTGAGCAAGCAAACCCCTAGTCTTAGCTGGGAAGGAAAGCGGGCGGGGGACTTACGCTTTCCTTGCGTTTACACACGCCTGGTTTTTATAGTAGCTAGGTGCTACTAAGAGTAGCCCCGTCCCAGGTTAGGTTCTGGTTGGGGTCTTAACACCGCTAAATATTATGTTAAAAATATTAACATTTCTGAGAGCTACTGTATATACCTCGCCAAGAATAAGCTTGAGGGTGGGATCGGTAGTGAATCTAGGGAAATTGTACCCGTAGATCGATTTCCAACTGCCATTCCTAAAGAAAGATGTAACGGGCAGGTGCAAAAAACGAAGTGCGATCACTTCCGTTATTTCCGGTGAACACTTACCACATATAGGTGATTCTGTCAAACTACCACTTCTTTCCTTTTAAAGTAGAAGCTTGATGGGCGATCGCAATCAACCTTTTAGTTGATATTGTCTTGTTAACCGTTATCCGAGATATTCGGTATTGATTTGTAAACCAGTTGATCCTCATTATATTATTGTCATATAAGAAGCCACTTAAGTAGTATTTAGGCAAAAGCTTTTCAACCTTTCTATTTGTTGAACCAAAGGGATAAGCTACGTGGGCACTCACAATTTTATTCTTATCTAAATCCCGCGTACATTTTCTTAAAGCTAATTTAGCGGCTGCAAGTTCAAAATCTAAATCTTTAGGCGATATTTTTGCTAAATCTTTGTGATTGAATCCATGAGATTGAATATCATAAAATCCCTTTTGATATCCTTCTCGTAGATCGCTACAAGTAGTATGGGACAAATAATCTCCACCATTATCAACACCCATAAATCGAGGATTAATAAATAAAACAAATTTGACCTTTTCTTGATATATTTTTTCCAGATTTTCTAAGATAGGTAAGCCATTTGTATGAACGCCTTTATAACCGTCATCAAAAGTAAGCATAATTGGCTTGTGACCGATATGTTGAATTGGTATCGGCTTAGATTTGTTGATAAAATATACAAAAAGATCCTGAGAGGATAGAAACCAAAACTTTTCTTGAACTAGGTATTCTAAAATTTTGGCTAAATTTTGCTTAGTGTAGTCATTGGTAAATGCCAGTCGGTGAGGTGGATTTTCCGCAGGGTTTTGAGTATCTATAATGTCGTGGAAGCCTAAAATAGGAATCCTAACTGAATCAGTCCCTACACTCCAGCCAGATATAGTTAAACTCAGTAAAAATATCAATAAAATATAGAGTAATTTGGCTTTGTGGATCAGATAAAATTTTAATGTCCCTACAAATTTTCTACCTCTGAGCTTTTTCTTTCGCTGATTCATCTATATTCTCCGCTGTCTGTTTCCTTTTAATCTTTACCATTGTTGGGGACAGATTCAGCAATAATCGCAAAATTTTTACTAATTAGTTTAACTTATGTAACTAAGGGGCCAGATTCCAAAAATATTAATCCATTCATGGAATGGCCGATTAGAAATAGGGTATTTATCAAGTGCTTTTAGATAAGTGCGTTTCGCTTATCCCTTTTAACTTATTCATCAAGCAAACTTACTTTCAAAACTTCTTCCAGAGTAAAAGGCGATTCCTTCGGCAAAAAGTTTAACTTAATCCCCGTTTCCTCCGCAGCTTTCTGACGAGCTTTTCCATAACAATCATCAAACACTTCTAAAATCAAAGGTTGTAAGCTTGGACTATCTTCTAGCAATCCTTCAATACAAATTCGCTGCTCGGTGATGGTACTACGCCAACTTTGACTACGTTTATCTGGCTGATATTCCCATTTGAGTAAGTGCATTAAAAGCACAATTAAACGACTTTTCACTTCTCGTTTTTCACTTCTCCCCATACTTTCGATTTCTTCAACTAAATTCGGAATATCTATCTGATTAAAATTTCCTTCTTTTAAATGTTGAGCAGTAGCTTGTATCCACAGATAAAAGTCTTCTTTGTAAAGATTACTTTGTGTTGTGATAGATTGACTAATCATAACTAATTTCCTTCACTCAGACAGGACTTACGCAAACCAAAGAAACCGGGTTTTTTGACGAAAATACTTCGTTGTTACCCACAGATTCTCTCAAAAACCCGGTTTCTGGAACCATGAGCGTAAGTCCTATCATAACTTTGGTTAATGGGCCAGAATCTAAAATACAGTTTCTTTAAACAACCTTATCATCAAAAGTAAATTCGGCCAATATTCTCTCGGAGTCTCCTGAATCTCCTGCAACAACTCAACAAATTCTGCACCAATCCGAGGTATCGTTAAAAAAAGGTACGTAGTTGCGCTTCAGCGCTCTTTCGTATGCTATCGACTACGTACCTGCATTAAGAGTAAGAGGGCTAAAGCCCAACTACGTACCTATAAATATTACTTCACGGCCGCAGGCATACCCAAAAGGTCCTCAATCCGAGGCATATCTTCTAAAGCAATCACCCGCCCTTCATCCTCAAAACCAGCAATCCGATCGAAGTTCAAATACTGATACAAATTATCAGCAAAAGGTTCAATCTTCTTACTCACAATGTCCATGTATTCTTGCACACTTGGCATCCTCCCTAACATGGCACAAACAGCAGCTAATTCCGCAGAACCGAGATAAACTCGCGCATCCTTACCCATGCGGTTATTAAAGTTACGAGTTGAGGTAGAAAACACTGTTGCCCCATCTTCAACCCGCGCCTGATTACCCATACAAAGACTGCATCCCGGCATCTCTGTGCGTGCTCCAGCCGCTTCAAAAGTTGTGTAAATTCCCTCCTGTTTTAACTGATATTCATCCATCCGAGTTGGGGGACAAATCCATAACCGGGTTTTCACTGAGGTTTCCCCTTCTAACACCTTCGCAGTTGCCCGATAATGACCGATATTTGTCATGCAAGAACCGACAAATACTTCATCAACTTTGTCGCCTACTACTTCACTTAATAACTTAACGTTATCCGGGTCATTGGGAGCCGCGACAATGGGTTCTTTAAGCTCATTCAAATCAATGTCAACGATCTCTACATACTCGGCATCAGCATCAGCTTCCATTAACACCGGATTTGCTAACCATTGTTCCATTTTTGCCACCCGCCGCATCATTGTTCGGGCATCTACATAGCCCCGCGCTACCATGTTTTTCAACAGGGCAATATTAGAACGTAAATACTCGGAAACCGTCTCGACGCTTAACTTAATTGTGCAACCAGCACAGGAACGTTCTGCTGATGCGTCTGTTAATTCAAAAGCTTGCTCAACTTTTAAGTCTGGCAAACCTTCAATTTCCATGATTCGCCCAGAAAAGACATTTTTCTTGTTCTGTTTATCGACTGTTAGCAAACCTTTTTGGATGGCAATATAGGGAATCGCATTTACCACATCTCGCAGGGTAACACCAGGTTGCAATTCACCTTTAAACCGGACTAAAACTGATTCCGGCATATCCAAAGGCATCGCGCCTAAAGCAGCAGCAAAGGCAACTAAACCGGAACCGGCAGGAAAGGAAATTCCCAGGGGAAAACGAGTGTGAGAATCACCACCAGTTCCTACTGTATCTGGTAATAACATCCGGTTTAACCAGGAGTGAATAATCCCATCTCCTGGCCGCAAAGAAACTCCGCCGCGTTGGGCCATGAAATCAGGTAATTCTTGGTGAGTTTTGATATCTACTGGCTTGGGATAGGCCGCTGTGTGACAGAAACTTTGCATCACTAAATCGGCACTAAATCCTAAACAAGCGAGTTCTTTTAACTCGTCTCTGGTCATTGGCCCGGTGGTATCTTGGGAACCAACTGTTGTCATAATTGGTTCGCAGGAAGTACCGGGACGAACACCTGGTAAACCACAGGCTTTTCCTACCATTTTTTGCGCTAAGGTGTAACCTTTGCCCGTATCTGTGGGTGACTGGGAACGGGTAAAGATTGTGGTTGGTGCTAATCCTAAAGCTTCGCGGGTTTTATCGGTAAGAGTGCGACCAATTAATAAGGGAATGCGGCCGCCGGCGCGAACTTCGTCTAAAATTGTGTCAGGTTTTAGGGTAAAAGTAGAGATAACTTCGCCGTTTTCGTTAGTAATTTCGCCTTTGTAGGGATGAATGGTGATTACCATTCCTGTTTCCATTTTACTAACATCGCATTCGATAGGTAATGCGCCCGAATCTTCAGCGGTATTGAAGAAAATCGGCGCGATCGCAGTACCTAGAATATATCCTCCATTCCGTTTATTCGGCACAAAAGGGATATCATTACCAATCTGCCAAAGCACTGAATTGATTGCAGATTTCCGGGAGGAACCAGTACCCACGACATCGCCCACATAGGCGACGGGATGACCTTTTTGCTTCAATTCTGCGATCGCACTCAAAGATCCCGGTAGCCGTGTTTCTAGCATTGCCAAAGCGTGTAACGGAATATCCGGCCGCGTGGTAGCATGGGTAGCAGGGGAAAGGTCATCAGTGTTCGTTTCTCCCGGAACCTTGAAAACACTAACAGTAATGGTTTCTGGCAAAATTGGCTTAGAGGTAAACCACTCAGCATTTGCCCAAGAGTCGATTACCTGCTTGGCGTAGGGATTGATTTCTGATAAGTTAAGAACATCGTGGAATGCGTCAAAGACTAACAGGGTTTTGCTGAGTGCGGCTGCTGCTGACGCAGCCATCGGTGGCTGACTAGAGGATAGCAAGCTGATTAAAGATTGCACGTTATAGCCGCCTAGCATCGTTCCTAGCAGGTAAACGGCCCACTGCGGCGCAATTAACGGGCTATGAATTTCGCCTTGCGCGATCGCAGTTAAAAAGCCAGCTTTGACATAAGCGGCCCCGTCTACCCCCGGCGGCACGCGATCGCGTAACATCTCTAGTAACGCCTCTTCTTCCCCCGCCGGCGGATTTTTTAGAAGTTCGCAAAGTTCAGAAGTTTGTGCTGCATTCAGCGGTAGCGGTGGAATTCCCATTGCTGCCCGCTCAGCCGTATGTTTGCGGTAAGATTCTAGCATGATTTTGTCTCCTCAGATGGCAGTTTTGGACTTTAAACGGGCGATTTTCCCTTGTAGATCGGGAGCTTACCTTCCCAACTTAGAAAAAAGCCTCACCCTTATAAAAACTTAACGCAACTAAACAAACTGTGGATTTCAATACTGATGTGGAATTTGCCCCAAACTACCAAGATGGGGGAAAGAGGGCCATAGGCGATCGGTGAATCAAAGCTGGCAAACAGAAAATGCTAACTCTCCTACCTTTATGTAGTCTGGGAATAGGCTAAGAGGAGCCTGAGTTTAGCCCTGCCAACCTCACGGAATAATATCCTCCCTTAAATTTTAGTAACAAAATCTTTATTACTCAAGCCAAAAAATGTAATATAAAATACAGGGATCAAACAATTTCACCTCGTCAGCATCAGGGATCGTTGAATTGTTAGACCTAAAATAATTTGGAAAAGGGTGCAGGAGCCCAAATGTGTACAACAGAAAAGTAGAATTTCTCAATCAAAAACCAAATCACTCCAATATGGAACAATGCTTTGGTTGTGCTTTAAGGCAGGAAGTAGAAATGGCGTTGCAAGAAAGCAAAGAAATGTTGGGAGCGATCGCCCCAACTGCTCCATTGCCCTTGGCAGTTAGTCGCGCTAGTGATGCAGCTATTCTATACTGCAACGACTTATTCGCCCTCACCTTCGGAGAACTATCCCCAGAGCTAATCGGTCGCAAATTACCTGAATTTTACTGCGATCCAGCCGATCGGCAACCCTTACTGGCACTGCTCGAAAGCCAAGGCTATGTCCGCGAGGCAGAAGTGCGGCTTAAAAAGAATGATGGGACGGTATTTTGGGCATCCGTATCAATGCGATCGCTGACATTGCATGGAGAAGCCGCAATCTTATCTATATTCTCCGATATCACCGACCGCAAACGAGCTCAAGAAGCACTCCGGCGGCAAGCCCTCACCTTCGAGAATATCTACGATGCAGTAGCGATCGCCGACACTCTTGGCCGAATTATCGACTGGAACCCCGCAGCCGAAAGCATTTTTGGCTATACCAAAGCCGAAGTAATCGGCAAAAGTACAGAGATTTTTCACTCCTCCTCAGAACAGGCGACAGCGCTGACCCATGATATCTTATACGGTCTAAGAAATTCAGATCGCTGGTCGGGAACAATTAACTTCACCCGCAAAGATGGCAGTCACGGCGTATGCGAAACCACTGTAGTGATAGTAGCCGATGAATTTGGCAAGGCGGTGGGCGCAATGGCAATCAGCCGCGACATTACCCTAGTCAAACGTTCGGAAACAGTAGAGCAAGAATTACTCGCATCCATACACTCGCGAGCCCGCCAGCAAGCAGCCGTAGCTTACTTGGGACAACAGGCCCTTGTGGAAAGCGATTTGTCCGCACTCATGGACAAAGCTGTAATTCTAGTTGCTCAAACCCTGAATGTGGAATATTGCAAACTTCTAGAACTGCTCCCTGGCGGACACGCTTTTCTGTTACGAGCAGGTGTGGGATGGCAAACAGGACTGGTGGGGAATGCTACAGTCAGTGCCTCTACTAAGTCTCAAGCGGGCTATACCTTGCTTGTGGGTGAGCCGGTGACAGTCGAAGATGTGCGCCTAGAAACCCGCTTCAGCGGTGCACCCCTATTGCACAACCACCGCGTAGTCAGCGGTGTTTCTGTGATTATCCCCGGTAATTGGAGCAGAGGATCTCTTGAGCAGGGGAGCGGGGGAGCGGGGGAAATCAGGGAGATAAATCGAACCCAGTCTCCCAGTCTCCCGGTATCGCAGTCTCCGAGTCTCCCATTCTCCCCATCCCGCGCTTGGGGCGTACTGAGCGCTCACACCAAAGGGCGAAGGGAGTTTAGTCAAGATGACGTTCATTTCCTGGAAGCGATCGCGAACGTGCTAGCGGCCGCTATCGAGCGATCGCGATCGGAAGAACGCCTGCAACTGATGGAACGTGCGATCGCTTCCAGCAGCAACGGTATTATCATTACCGACGCTACACAGTCAGACAATCCGACGATTTATGTCAACCCCAGTTTCGAGCGGATGACCGGCTATCAGCGGGACGAAATTATCGGTAAAAATTGCCGAATTTTACAACGTGCTGATAGAAATCAACCAGCTCTTAAGGAAGTGCGAACAGCCCTTAACGAAGGCAAAGAATGCCAAGTCGTCTTACAAAACTACCGTAAAGATGGCACTCCTTTCTGGAACGAACTTTCCATTTCACCCGTGTACAACACGCGGCGACATCTCACCCATTTTGTCGGCATTCAAACCGACATCACCGAACGCAAACGCTCAGAAGAAGAATTGTTTTTAAAGTCCCAAACTTTAGCAACTTTCAGCGCCAATCTCAAGCAGCTCCACCGGATTACAACTTACAACTATCAAAACTTTGAAGAACTATTTACCGATTACCTGCTAGCCGGATGCGAAATCTTTGGTCTGTCTACAGGTATTATCAATCAAGTTGAAGGTGAATACTGCATTATCCGTTCTGTTAAATCAGACATTGAATGTTTGCTACCCGGAGTCGAATCAGAATTAAAAAATACTTATTGTTCGGTACCGATCAAACTCAAGAAAACCGTTACCTATGCCCATGTAGGTAAAATAGTGGAAATGCAAACGCACCCTGCTTATCAAAAATTTAAGCTGGAATCTTATATAGGCACGCCTATATTTGTGAGTGGAAGTATTTACGGTGTGTTAAGTTTCTCTTCAACACAAATAAGAAGCAAAAATTTTGAAGCCCGCGAAACAGAAATCATCGAGCTGATGGCGCAAAGCATCGGTAGGTTTCTCGCCGCCCATGACACAGAAATAGAACGCCAGCAAGCAGAAAAAGAACGGATAGAACTAATCGCATCTCTGCAAGAAAGCGAAGAACGCTATCGCCGTTTAGTAGAACTTTCTCCCGAAGCGATCGCCGTCCATAGCGAAGAGAAAATAGTCTATATCAATGCTGCTGGAGCTAGACTTGTCGGTGCTAAATCTGCCCAAGAACTGATCGGATTTCCGATATTTAACCTCGTCCACCGCGACTATATGGAGGTAGTCAGAGTCCGCATTCAGCAAGTAGAAGAAGAAAACAAAAAAACGAATCTGATTGAACAAAAGATGATTCGGCTAGATGGAAAAGTAATTGATGTGGAAATAGCAGGTATCCCCGCTACCTATCAAGGTAAAGTAGCAACTCAGATTATCATCAGAGATATAACGGAACGCAAACGCGCCCAACAGCAACTCCTCCATGATGCCTTTCACGATGTTCTCACTCAACTGCCAAACCGTGCCCTATTTATTGAGCGCGTTGGTCAAGCTATCCGTCGTTCCAAACAACAGCCAGATTATAAATTTGCTGTCCTATTCTTAGATTTAGATCGTTTTAAGGTTGTTAATGACAGTCTGGGGCATACTGTGGGAGATCAACTGTTAATTGCGATCGCACACCGCCTTACCTCCTGTCTCCACCCTTCTGATACCGCCGCCAGACTAGGGGGAGACGAGTTTACAGTCCTACTAGAAGGCATTCAGAGTCTGGGTGATGCTACTATCATTGCCAACAATATCAACCAAGAGTTTGCTCACCCCTTCAACCTCCAAGGACACGAGGTATTTACCACCGTTAGCATCGGCATTGTTTTCAGTCAAAGTGAAGTGACTGCAACAAGTGAGGAAGATTGGAAGTACCAACACTGCCCTATGTACAACCATCCTGAAGACTTGCTGCGGGACGCTGATATTGCCATGTATCGCGCTAAGGCTCTTGGTAAAGCCCGCCATGAGGTGTTTAACTTGGCCATGCACGACCAAACTATTTCCCTGTTGCAATTGGAAATTGATTTGCGGCGAGCAATTCAGGAAAGTTGTCACATTTCAGCGGCCTTTGGGAGGGCCGATTTTTCGCCAAAGCAGGCAAGTTTGATGCAAAATCTGGCTTTAGAAAGTTCTCAGTTATCGGAACATAATCAACACTTAAAGGGGAATTCGGCAATTCTCGATTCTAAACCCCTTTTGCTGTACAATCAACCCTCACGAAATGGGTCGAAAACTCTTAGCAATGGCAATTCTGCCAATACTAAATTATTGCTGCATTATCAGCCGATTATTTCACTTTCTACTGGCAGAATTAGCGGTTTTGAGGCGCTTGTACGCTGGCAACACCCAACAAGAGGTTTAGTTTCGCCTGCTGAGTTCATTCCGGTAGCAGAAGAAACTGGTTTGATTATTCCTTTGGGCGCTTGGGTTTTGAGGGAAGCTTGCCACCAGTTGCGTATTTGGCAAGAACTATTGGTGAAGGAAGAAGGAAGAAGGAAGAAGGAAGAAGGAAGATGCGATGTTCCAAATTTATCTAATTACCAATTACCAATTACCAATTACCAATTACCAATTACCAATTACCCACTGACTATGAGTGTCAATCTTTCGGGTAAACAGTTGGGACAAATAAATTTGTTTGAGGAGATTGATGAGATTCTGCAAGAAACTAACTGCGATCCAAGCAGTTTAAAGTTGGAAATTACCGAAAGCGTAATTGTGGAAAATGTGGCTAAAGCTAGCACTATGCTCGGACAATTGAAAGCGAGAAATATTCGGCTTTCTATTGATGATTTTGGTACGGGTTATTCCTCTTTGAGTTATCTGCACCGCTTCCCGCTTGATACTCTGAAAATTGACCGTTCTTTTGTCAGTCGCTTGGGTGGAGGTGGTGCAGCTAGCGGTCGCCCTCTACAAATTGTACGCGCGATCGTGACTCTGGCTCACAATTTGGGGCTCGATGTGATTGCAGAAGGTGTGGAAACAAAAGAGCAGTTGGCGGAACTTCAGCAACTTGAATGCGAACACGCTCAGGGATATTTGTTATCGAGACCTCTCGACAGTGTGGCGGCAACTGAGTTTCTACAAAAAATGTTAACTGGTAATGGGTAATTGGTAATGGGTAATGGGTAATTGGTAATTGCTAATTACTCACTGCCCCATCCTACTCAAAAGTTAAAATTTTAAGAGATTATCCGTATATCTACGTACAAATTTTAACTCTACTTAGATTTTCGGCAATTATTCGTGTATCCACGTACAAGTGCCTGATGTGATTCAATTTCAAGTAATTATCTCTGTCAAACCCTTGATCCCTCATGTGAATTTGCTGCTTAAGTGATTAATGTCACACAAAAAAAATACTAGGATCGCACTTGAGTAAGGTATTAATCACAAAATACTGTGACTATAATCACATTTAAGCAATGTTTTGAATCACAAGACTTGATTTAAAAAAAAGGCACAGTATATTTACTAGCATTCCTTATTTAAGAACTACCCATTTTACGAAAAGGAATCCAAATGTCATGTCTATCTCGCAACTTACATTAGAAGAACTATTTGGTCAGGTCATGTTTTCCAGCGTCGTTACTCGCAATGACCGCCAGCAAATCAGATCGGCACTTTTAGGTGGTGGACTTAACGAAGACGAACACGCGATTATCAATAGATTGCTATACAATGTGCGGCGTGGATGGGTGAGGATTATCGACTAAGACTGCAAAACCTCACTTATAATAATTACAAGAAATAACATTGAATCAGCGGATAGGGTTAACCGCTGAGTATTTTCGTGTTTGTGAGCTGTGCGATCGCGGATTAAAATTCCCAAAGAATAATTTAAAATATAAAGTATAGCAACCGCTTTCGTCAGTTAGGACACTCGCTCATGGCCCAAACCATTAACTCTGTTCCCTTCTTCCCCTTCTTTCTTGAGCATCGTAGCCTAAGCGCCCCTAACGGTTTACCGGAATTGTACTAGAAAAGCTTATACTGTAGGCTGAAACTACTAGAATTACGTATAAACTGATATGTCTGACTGGATAGCAATCGGTACAATTGTCGCGCCTCAAGGTTTAGATGGCGAAGTGCGGGTCTATCCCAACTCCGACTTCCCAGAACGTTTTTTAGAACCGGGACAGCGTTGGATGCAGCGCCCCGGCAAAACAGAGCCCGAACCAATAGAGTTTTTGGGAGGGCGTTACATTCCTGGAAAAGGAATTTATGCGGTGCAGTTAGCAGGAGTGGAGAACATAGACGAGGCAGAAGCGCTGCGGGGTTGCCAACTTTTCGTTTCTGCAAGCGATCGCCCTCATTTAGAGGAAGGTGAATTTTATGTCCGAGATTTAATCGGCTTGGAAGTATTTTACCAACAGACTGGTGCACTGTTAGGTACTGTGGTTGATATAATTCCAGCGGGTAATGACATTTTAGAAGTAGAATTGCAGCAGAAACCTGAACCAAGAAGCATTGTAGAGGAAGAGTCTGCTGTCGGGGAAGTAGCGACGCACCCCAGTCAACGCCGCAGTAAAAAACAAAAGCAACGCCCTCTCAAGCCAAAATCAAAAACTGTTTTAATTCCCTTCGTTACAGAAATCGTCCCCATTGTTGAAATAGAGCAGCGCCGGATTGAAATTACGCCTCCACCTGGTTTACTTGATTAACGATAAACTTATATTTTTAGTCTTGCCTTATTATTAAAAAAAGAGGAATTTCTATGATTTAATTAACAGAGTTATTGTATAAATTTGGCTTGCATAAAATTCTGAAGCTGTTGATACACAAATTTAAAAAAATATACTAAACTTAGTCATAGCACAGAAGTTCCTTTTAATTCTTGATAGAGAGTTGCTTAATTGAGTTTTTAGCAGCAATTAATCAAAGGAGAAGTTCAATTTTATGAAACAGAAGCGAAAACCGAACGTGACAGGATGGAAGACCACAGTTAACTGTAATAATTATCCTAACAAAAATTGGCTCGGCAGTTCCAACACAATCCCTCAAAGAGGTTTTTGGCAATGGCTAACCATCCCTTAGAAACAGAATTAACCAAGAGACTTACTCTATTAGATGCCTTTTTCAGCTCCGCCGCAGTGGGAATGTGCATTTTTGACGAACAACTGCGATTTGTAGATATTAATGAAACCCTTGCTCAAATAGATGGACTGTCAGTCGCCGATCACATTGGCAAGACTCTAAGTGAAATTGTGCCAGGTCTTGCAACAATTTTAGAGCCAATCAACCAGCAAGTGATCGATACTGGTATTCCTGTCCTCAATTACGAACTCAAGGGAGAAACTCCGGCTCAGCCAGGGGTACAAAGGCATTGGACAGCCTCTTTTTTTCCGCTTTCCGACAACTTAGGCATCAGCGTCGGTATCGGTACAATCGTAGTAGAAACAACTGCTCAAAAACTTGCTCAGGCTGTACAGGAAGAATTAATCGATTCTTTACACAAAAGCGAAGCCAAACTAAAAGCTGCCGAAAAATTAGCTCACGTTGGTAATTGGGAATTCGATATTGCCACAGGTTATTTTACTTGGTCAGATGAACTTTTTCGCATTTTTGGACGAGATCCAGATCAACCGCTCCCTAATGCTTTAGAAGACTGCCTTTCTATCCATCCCGATGATTTAGAATACTGGAAAACCCACATCAATGCTGCAATCAGTCGGGGCGAAGCTTATGAGATCGACTTTCGGATCGTTCCACCAGGAGGTGAAGTTCACTATATTTCAGATCGCGGACAGCCAGAGATTGTCAACGGAAAAGTGGTGCGATTATTCGGCACTGTTATGGATATTACCGCTCGGAAGCTAGCAGAAATTGCACTGCAACAAGCAAATGAGGAACTAGAAAACAGAGTTGCACAGCGGACTGTCGAATTAAGCAAAACAATAACTTCCTTGAGTTTGGCTAACGCGCAGTTGCAAAATGAAATTGCCTCGCGCCAATTGGCAGAGAAAGCGTTACAGGAAAGCTTAGAGCGGTTTGAATTAGTCAGCCAAGTTTCTTTTGATGGAATTTGGGATGGGCGATTTGTTTGGGATGAGAGCGGGAATTCGCGCGAAGAAGTTTATTTTTCGCCGCGATTAAGGGAGTTAATTGGCTTAAAAGAGCAGGATTTATACAACAGATCGGAGAGTTATACTTCCCGTATTCATCCTGAAGACCGCGATCGCGTTGGTAATGCTCTTAATGCTCATATGAGCAGTGGACTTCCCTACCAAGATATCGAATACCGAATTTTAACTAAGAGCGGATTTTATCGTTGGGTTAGTGCTAGAGGGCAGTCTCAGTGGGACTCCCAAGGTCGAGTTCTACGATTTATTGGTTCAATTCGTGATATTACTGAGCGCAGACAGGCAGAGGCAGAACTACAACAAACTCAAAAATTTTTAGAATCAGTGCTAAATAATTTGCCTGTTTCTGTTGTCGTTAAAGAATCTTCAGATTTGCGGTTTGTATTGTGGAATCCAGCGTCTAAAAGTTTGCTCGGATTTGGGCAAGAAGAAGTCATTGGTAAAAACGACTATGACTTTTTACCTAAAGAGCAAGCTGACTTTTCTACGCTCAAAGATCGGGAAGTATTAACTAGCGGTCAAGTTGTAGATATTCCCGAAGAATTGATTCAGAATAAGCAAGGCGAACAAAGGATAGTACACACGAAAAAAACTGCGATTTTAGATGCTAATGGTTCCCCAGCTTATTTGTTAGCTATTGCTGAAGATATTACTGAGCGGAAACGGGCGGAAGCTGCTTTGCAGGAGAGTGAGAAAAGATATCAGACTTTAGCAAGATTATCGCCTGTGGGCATATTCAGAACCGACGTTAATGGGCAGTTTTGGTATGTTAACGATCGAGCTTGCGAGATCATCGGGCTAGCTGAAGTGGAAGTGCTAGAAATCGGTTGGTCGAGTGTATTACATCCTGATGACCGCGATCGTATTCTCAGCGAATGGCATCAGTCTACAATACAAGGCGTAGCGTTTCGCTCTGAGTATCGATTTGTGCGTCCTGACGGGACAGTGATGTGGGTTTTGGGTCAATCATCCCCGGAAATTGAAGAAACGGGGGAGGTGAAAGGGTATGTGGGGACGATTACGGATATTAGCGATCGCATTAAAGTAGAAGAGTCTTTACAAGAATTTGCCAATCGCCTCGAACTTCTGAACAGAATTGCCAGTCAGGTTCGTGCTTCTTTGGAGATAGATACTATTTTAGAAACCGTTGCGGTGAGTATTCGCGATCTCTTAGATGTTGATATTTGCAGCTTTTTTTGGTACAAGACAGACTTTGAGGAACCTGTCTGGGAAGCGGTGAAGGAAGCTAACAAGTTTAGCGACCTCAGTATGATGGGTATTTACCCAGCTTCTACTATTTTACCCCTGTCAGAAAAACTGTTAAACCTCGAAATAATTTGTGTGGATGATGCCGTCAATCATAGCGATATAGAGATGCGAGAAGCGTTATTATCGCTAGGTTTTTATTCGTTTTTATCTGTGCCAATTCGGACTCCGGGAGGTGAAATTGGGGCATTAACCTGTAATCAGTTTAGCGATGCGCGGCCTTGGAGCGAGAGTGAAGTAGAATTGGTGAAAGGAGTGGCAGATAATTTGGCGATCGCAATTTCTCAAGCAGAACTTTATAAGCAAAGTCAGATTTCTGCTCAGATTGCCCAAGAAAGGGCGCTACAATTGGAGGAAGCTTTACAGCAACTCCAGCGCACTCAAACTCAGCTAATTCAGTCAGAAAAAATGTCTTCTCTGGGTCAATTAGTAGCGGGTATTGCTCACGAAATTAATAATCCTGTGAGTTTTATTTACGGGAATATTGACCCTGCTAGGGAGTATATTTCTGATTTGCTGGGTTTATTGGATCTTTATCAATTGGAATATCCAGAACCGACGAAGACTATAGTTTCGGAGATGGAAGCTATGGATTTGGAGTTTATGGTAGAAGACTTGCCAAAACTTTTAGAATCGATGAAGGTGGGAGCTGAGCGAATTGGAGAAATTGTGCTTTCCCTTCGCAATTTCTCGCGGATGGATGAAGCTCAAATTAAAGATGTGAATATCCATGAGGGGATTGATAGCACGCTGAGATTGTTGCAAAATCGGCTGAAGGCTCAACCGGATCATCCAGAGATTGTGGTGGTTAAAGAGTATGGAAAGTTGCCGTTGGTGGAGTGTTATGCTGGTCAGTTAAATCAGGTGTTTATGAATTTACTGAGTAATGCGATCGATGCTTTGGAGGAGCGCGATCGGAGGCGATGCGCTGAGGAAGTTAAGGCTAATCCTAGTATAATTAAAATTGGGAGTTATGTTGTTGATTCTCAGCGGATTGGGGTATTTATTACTGATAATGGGCCGGGAATACTGGAGTCGGTGCGAGCTCGAATTTTCGATCCATTTTTTACAACTAAGCCTGTGGGGAAAGGGACGGGATTGGGATTAGCTATTAGTTATCAAATTGTGGTGGAGAAACATTTGGGGAGTTTGCGGTGTCATTCTGTGCGGGGTGAAGGGACGGAGTTTGTGGTGGAAATTCCTGTCAAAAGGAGTTAGTGCGATCGCGTTTATATAGCAACCGCCAAGACGGTTAGGACAACTTTATTTGTTTGAGAACTTACGTAACGCCGCCTTCTAGGCGGTGCTCTAACCGCCCAGAGGGCGGCGTTATGCAATCAGTCTTAATCGCCTTGGCGGTTGCTATACATGACGAAAGCGGTTGCTATATTTATTATTTTAGCACAATACAGCGGGAACCGCTGTAACAAAAAAAACGGTAGAGAATTACCATTCTCTACCGTTTTTATTCTCTGATTTCTTCCCGCAATTTCAAGCAGGAAAAAACAGCAGATTTACTATTCAGCAACTTGAGGTAAAAGTTCCCGTTTTTTACCTTGGATGACTTTCACCTGACCATCATCGTCAACATCAACAACGGCGCTATCACCATCTTTAATCCGGCCAGAAAGGATTTCCTCAGCTAGTACATCCTCTAACAAGCGCATAATTGCGCGGCGTAAAGGTCTTGCACCGTAACTTTGGTTATAACCTTCTTTGACAAGGCGCTCTTTAAAAGCCTCAGTAACATCGAGGGTAATACCCTTTTCTGTCAAGCGACCAAATACCTCGTTGAGCATAATCACCGCGATTTCTTTGATTTCGTCCATGATCAATTGACGGAAGACGATAATCTCATCGAGACGATTGAGGAATTCTGGGCGGAAATAGCGCTTGAGTTCTTCGTTCACTAAGGAGCGAATGCGGTTGTACTGGGCATCTGCTTGGTTATCTGCAAACTCGAAACCAATGCCTGTACCGCCTTTCTCAATTACCGTCGAACCGATGTTTGAGGTCATAATCAGCAGCGTATTCTTGAAGTCTACGGTGCGACCTTTGGCATCTGTTAAGCGCCCGTCTTCTAATATTTGCAGGAGCATATTGAAGACATCGGGGTGGGCTTTTTCGATTTCATCGAAGAGTACCACTGTGTAGGGGCGACGGCGGACTGCTTCTGTTAATTGACCGCCTTCGTTGTAGCCGACGTATCCGGGAGGCGAACCGATTAATTTAGAAACAGTATGACGTTCCATGTATTCTGACATATCGAGTCGAATCATGGCTTCTTCGGAACCGAAGAAGTAGGAGGCGAGAGCTTTGGTAAGTTCGGTTTTACCAACGCCGGTGGGGCCGGAGAAGATGAAGCTGGCGATCGGGCGGTTGGGGTTTTTCAAGCCTACCCGTGCCCTACGAATGGCGCGAGAGACGGCTTTGACTGCTTCTTCTTGACCGATGAGCCGCTGATGGAGGGTGTCTTCCATGTGCAGCAGTTTCTCGGATTCGGATTCGGTGAGTTTATTGACGGGTACGCCTGTCCAACTTGCCACGATTTGGGCAATGTCTTCTTCGGTGACGTTAGGAGAAACGTCAGTGTCGCTCTTGCCTTCGGTTTTTTTGGTCTGGGAGATGGCGCGAATTTCGGCTTTGATTTCCATTTCGCGATCGCGCAGTTCCCCAGCTTTGTCAAAATCTTGAGAGCGTACTGCTTCGTCTTTTTCCTTAAGAACTTGACGCAATTCTTTGTCTAGTTCTTTGGCGGCGGGGGGCAGTTGAGAGCTGAGCAAACGGACGCGGGAACCTGCTTCGTCTACTAGATCGATGGCTTTGTCAGGTAAGTAGCGATCGCTAATATATCGATCTGAAAGTTTGGCTGCTGCTTCTAAGGCAGAATCCAAGATTTTGAGTTTGTGGTGCTGTTCGTAACGTTCCCGCAACCCGAACAATATTTCGATTGTTTCTTCAACTGTCGGTTCCCCTACCATTACTGGCTGAAAACGTCGCTCTAAGGCAGCATCGCGCTCGATATGTTTGCGGTATTCATCGAGGGTTGTAGCTCCGATGCACTGCAATTCTCCTCTAGCTAAAGCTGGTTTAAGAATATTAGCAGCATCGATCGCACCTTCGGCAGCACCAGCACCAATCAGGGTGTGTACTTCGTCTATGACTAAGATGACGTTACCCGCTGAGCGAATTTCGTCCATGATTTTTTTGAGGCGTTCTTCAAATTCGCCTCGGTACTTAGTACCCGCTACCAGCAAGCCAATGTCCAGAGTGACTACGCGCTTGTCTTCGAGGATATCTGGGATATCATTATTGGCGATGCGTTGGGCTAAACCTTCTGCGATCGCAGTTTTACCTACCCCCGGTTCCCCAATCAGCACGGGGTTATTTTTAGTCCGCCGTCCTAAAATTTGGATTACCCGTTCGATTTCTTTCTGTCTTCCCACCACTGGGTCGAGTTTGCCATCAACGGCCATTTGGGTAAGGTTGGCTCCAAATTCGTCCAAGGTGGGTGTCTTGGTGCGACCCGTTGAACTACCGGCTGTCACCTCAGCGGTTTCACCCAGCATTCGGATCACTTGGGTGCGGACTTTCGAGAGGTCTACCCCCAGATTTTCCAGCACTCTCGCAGCTACTCCCTCGCCTTCCCGGATTAGACCTAAAAGCAGGTGTTCGGTGCCGATATAGTTGTGTCCGAGTTGGCGAGCTTCTTCTAGAGATAATTCTAGAACCCGCTTCGCACGAGGGGTGAAAGGAATTTCCACCGCTACGAAGCCAGAACCCCGACCAATAATCTTTTCAACTTCGATCCGAGCGTCTTTGAGGTTGACACCCATCGATTTGAGCACCTTCGCCGCAACCCCTGTGCCTTCGCCAATTAGGCCCAAGAGAATCTGTTCAGTACCCACAAAATTATGCCCCAGGCGGCGAGCTTCCTCCTGGGCGAGCATGATCACTTTTATGGCTTTTTCTGTGAAGCGTTCAAACATTGCTATCTCCCATCACCTGCTATATGCCCATTTTGAGGTCACGCCAGCCTGCGCGATAAAACGCACATTCGAGAGTGAACTCGACGCTGAGTTATGGGGCGTGACACTTTCAACCGCTCTGCCGTTGAGGCTACGGTTGAGCTTCTAGGCTACCGTTACAGGGTGGCTTTCAACTGGGAAGGCCCAGATGGTGGCTGACCTACAACCTCCCCTAGACTGCAAGAAGATTTATCTTCTCGACCTGTGCCCAGCCTACTACTACGTATTGATGGATTGTAGCACAACCTTACCCGCTGTCATCTGCTTGTGGCCAAACAGGGGATCGTTAGAGGAATTAAAAATTAAATATTTTTTAAATCCATTCGCAGTTTGCCGAAAGTAGGCGATCGCGAATTTCCCCCTCCCACTTAGCTAAATCCTGCTCAAATTCTGGCTTTTGAAGACCACCTCGCCATAGGATTAAAGCATCTTCCCCACTATCTTGATAATAGCCGCGTCTACGTCCAGCCTCCTGAAAACCGAACTTTTGATAGAGAGATATTGCGGCCAAATTAGACGATCGCACTTCTAAAGTAGCCCACTCCAGTTTTCGCCGATCGGCTGACTTTAGCAAAGCATAAAGCAGAGCTTGCCCAAAACCCTGACCTTGATAGTCAGGATGAATAGCCAAAATCGTAATATGAGCCTCCTCTAAAATTGACCAGAGACAGCCGATTCCGATTAGAGATGGGGAAGATACCGAAGTTAAATCTTCCTTAATCTCCCCCGCTCCCCCTCTCCCCTGCTCCCCTGCTCCCCTGCTCGCCTGCTCCCCCGCTCCCCCGCTCCCCCTCTCCCACAGACCCAATAAATCGCTGCTAGAACTGTCTAGCTCTCGGCTATAGCCTTCCAAAGTCCAAATTCCACCAAAACAAAGCTGGTCGAGTTCGACGACTGCTGGTAGGTGTTCCAGTGCAAGATGTTTAATTTCTATCAAAGGCACAGCCGTCAATTGTACACTAGAAAATAAACTAGGGATTGACCATCTTAAGTAACAAATCCTTCCTAGTCTAGATGATTAATGACTAATGACTAACGACTAACGACTAATAACCAAAAACACTTAATTATCACGATGGTATCAATTCAATCTGTTGAAGTTCAAAATTCTGGACTTCAGTATCTATCTGACTCTAAAAATACCCCGCAGACGCGATCGCCGAACCAGGAACTTTTACCGCTCACAGCTAGGGTTAACAGTCAAGATCGCTTGGAAATTGGGGGTTGCGATGTAGTTGACCTGGTTGAGCAATTTGGTTCGCCGATCTATATTTTAGACGAGGTGACATTGCGAACGGCTTGTCGCCAGTATCGGGAAGCCTTAAAACGCTACTATCCAGGGGAGTCTCAAGTTCTCTACGCTTCAAAAGCGTGGAGTTGTATGGCAGTTTGTGCGATCGCATCTTCCGAAGGTTTAGGCATCGACGTGGTATCTGGGGGCGAAATCTATACTGCTCTCCAAGCTGGCGTTAGTCCTAACAAACTCTACTTTCACGGTAACAACAAATCTCGAACCGAACTAGAACTAGCGATCGAAAGCGGCTGTACAATTGTTGCCGACAACTGGCTAGAATTATCAACTTTGGTTGACATTCTGGAAAATAGAGCAACCCAACCAGTGCGGGTGATGTTGCGATTTACTCCAGGGATTGAGTGTCACACACACGAGTACATTCGGACAGGCCACCTTGATAGTAAATTTGGGTTCGATCCCAACGATCTCGATCGAGTCTTTGCCTTTCTAAGCAAACAACCCTCATTATCCTGCATTGGCTTACACGCTCACATCGGATCGCAGATTTTTGAACTGCAACCCCACGCAGATTTAGCAGGAGTTATCGCCGAAGCATTCGTCAAAGCAAGTCACTACGGTCTACCTGTGGGGGAAATCAACGTTGGCGGTGGCTTAGGCATCAGCTATACTGAAGCGGACGATCCTCCCACGATCGAAGCTTGGGTAAAAGTAATTGGCGAATCGGTAGCAGCAGCTTGCCAAAAGCTGGAAATACCTTTACCGAAATTGCTTTGCGAACCAGGGCGATCGCTAATTGGCTCAGCTTGCGTCACCGCTTACACAGTTGGTTCCAAAAAAGTCATTCCCGGAATGCGGACTTATCTAGCTGTAGATGGCGGGATGTCAGACAATCCGCGTCCGATTACCTACCAATCAGTATATCGAGTAGTCGCAGCCAACCAAATGTCCGCTCCTTTAACAGAGACAGTGACAATTGCTGGCAAACACTGCGAATCAGGCGATATCGTGATTAAAAATGCTCAGTTGCCAAAATCAAAACCGGGAGATGTCCTGGTAGTTATGGCGACAGGTGCTTACAATTACAGCATGGCCTCTAACTACAATCGGTTGTCTCGACCAACAGCCGTTTTAGTCAGAGATGGGGAAGCAAACGTTATCATACAGCGTGAAACTTACCAAGACTTACTAAGGCAAGACCGCTTGCCCGAAAGACTCGTCAAACAAGTGGAATAAAAGACGGTTCATGTTTCATGGTTCATGCTTCATGGTTCAAGGTTCATGGCTAGCAGCGAACTATGAACCATGAACAATCAACAATCTAGTTTTGACATTAACAGTGCGGGCTTTTTGCAATATCCCCCTGTATCCTTTTTAATTCACGGGCTGGATCTCGGATTGGTCTTTGCCCTAGCGTACATGGTGCTTGTCATTATTGGAGAACGCCGGACGCTGTGGATGGTAAGGGGGTTTATTGTTCTGATGTTAGCTACAGCGATTAGTAACTGGGCTGGATTGAGGTTGCTGCACATTGCCCTCAATAGTTTAGTGACTGGTTCCGCTGTGGCAATGGCAGTGATCTTGCAGTCGGAATTTCGCCGATTGCTGGAACAATTAGGTCGGGGTGAAATTCTGCAATTGTTTGGGCCAGGTCGCAGGTCTATTCCTGAGCCTGATAGTGTAATTGATGAAATTGTGGACGCAGTTAAAGAACTTTCACAAAATCGTACTGGGGCTTTACTCATTCTTGAAACTGACTCCCCGATTGACGAGCGGGATTTTTCAGTACCAGGTGTAAAGCTGAATGCTGAAGTTTCTAAAGAACTTTTGCAGACTATCTTTCAGCCAAAAACTCTCCTCCACGACGGGGCGACGCTGATTCGAGGTTCTCGGATTGTAGCGGCGGGGGTAATCTTGCCACTTTCGGAGCGTACTGCATCGCGGCAGTTGGGAACTCGTCACCGAGCGGCGATGGGAATTACAGAGCGAGTGCAAGCTTGTATCTGTGTGGTTGTTTCTGAGGAAACGGGTTCTATTTCTTTGGCTCAGATGGGAAACTTAAACCGACCTTTGACGAGTAGTAAACTCAAGGAGTTGTTAGAGGCAAAGCTTAACCCCTCTGAGGGAGAGAGAGTAGCGCCGCCACTCCCTATAGGCAATCTGGGACGGCAGATAGGCTATAGGGCATCGGCTGTGATTTCGCGGATATTACGCCGTCCGCCACCAAGCAATCGCGATAAAAATTGAGGCAGTTAAGAGTTAACAGTTAACAGTTAACTGTTAACCAGAATAGGTTTCCACCTCGGAATTATATATGAGTCCAAAGTTAATTTTACAAGAGTTGCCGGCTGACCTCGACCGGGAAAGATTGCCTAAGCACGTAGCAGTGATTATGGATGGTAATGGCCGTTGGGCTAAGCGTCAGGGGTTGCCTCGAATTGCGGGCCACAGTCGGGGAGCGAGTACGCTGAAGGAACTGCTACGGTGCTGCAAGGATTGGGGCATTGAAGCGTTAACTACCTATGCTTTTTCGACGGAGAATTGGGGCCGGCCTTTGGAAGAGGTAGACTTTTTGATGAGTTTATTTGAGGGTAAGTTGCGCCAAGAATTGCGGGAGATGGTAAAGGAGGGGGTAAAAATTAAGTTTATGGGAAATTTACAGGCTTTGCCGAAGTCTTTACAGGCAGAAATTGAGCGTTCTGTGGCTGAAACTGAGCAAAATCAGGGGATTCGGTTCACTGTGGCGACGAATTATGGGGGGCGTGAGGAGATTGTGCAGGCGGCTCGTGCGATCGCATCTCAGGTAAAGTTGGGACAGGTGCAACCGGAGGAAATTGATGAGGCTTTATTTAAACGCTATCTCTATACGGCTGATGTTTGCGATCCTGATTTGTTGATCCGCACCAGTGGGGAAATGCGGTTGTCAAATTTTATGCTTTGGCAGATGGCTTATGCGGAAATTTATATTACTGATACTCTATGGCCGGATTTTGACCGCAAGGAGTTTCACCGAGCTCTGTGTGCTTACCAACAAAGGAATCGCAGGTTTGGGAAAGTTTGAAGGGATCTGGGGAGCGGGCGGGGCGGTTTCATTATCGGGTTGTCAGCAGGTACGATCGCGATCGAATAAAAGCGATCGCTATCTGATAAAAGCTGAAGCGATCGCCAAAAAAACAAAATATATTATATATTCTAACTTTAATCAGATTTCTGAAAAAAGTCAATGACCCACGCAAGAAGTTAGGAAAGAGATATCCTTTCTGGTTGATATTACTCTTGGTGATTTTGGGGATTTTGCTCGGAAACTCCATACAGTGTTTACTTGAACCACTGATTCAGCAAGCCCTAATTAACAGTTAACAGTTAACAGTTAGCTGTTAACTGTTAACTGTTAACTTTCTATGCGTTTGCATCAGCGCGGCGCTGCTTCATTTTAGCTTTCACTAAACCCAAACCACCCAAAGCTAAACCGAGCATAGTAGCAGGTTCAGGTACGGGTTGACCAGGGGTGACAGGAGCTTCTGTGGAGGGTAATGTTGCAGTCAGCATCATTCCATCGTTAGTGCATTCTTCCAACAAAGTGATAACTGCATTGGCTGGGTTCATAAATTGACCGAGCAAGCTTTGGCTGAAGCTAAATCCTACTGTGTATTTACCAACACCGCCTAAGCCAGCAAAACCACTAACCAAAGAAGCAATCTCACTGGCTCCTAAGAAGTTAATATCACCTACTTTAGTTCCGGTTTTAATAGAGTTTAGCTGACCGTAGCTTGTGTCTTGGCTGACACCATTTGCATTAGTTAAGTAGCTCTTAGCTTCGGCGACAGTAGCACCGCCATAGCCTATTGCTCCTCCTGTGGTGCCAGTATTTGTATTGGGAGCATTGTTGTTAACCCAACTCTGGTATTCACTGAAGGTAGTGAATCCAGAATTTTGTTGAGTTACGCTCTGTGCCGTGACACCACTGAAAACACCAGTGCTGGCAACGCCAGAGTCATTGGTACCGGCAAAGCGGATACCAAACAACGATCCCGTAGCGCTAGCGTCTTTTAAACTCTTGCCTGTGAAGTTGAAGAGTATGTCGCCCCAGCCAATGTTTCCGTCTGCGGCTCCGCTATAAGCTTGTCCAGCCAGAGCGAGGTTAGCATTGAAGGCTATGGAAATGATGCCGTCATTTGCCTTCATTGCCATACCGTACATTTCATAATTGCTATTTTTACCAACGCCGACATTGCCATCATTGCCGTCTGCGAAGGAATCCATCGTATAAGTCCAGTTGGAGCCGAGCACCTGAGCTTCAGCGGCTTGTCCAGTTATTAAGCTGACGCAGACAGCAGCAGCAGTGACACCGATTAATGTGGAAAGATTGCGAATTTTCATAGCGTTTAACCTCTTGCTTCCTTTCTTGGTCTATAGTGACAATCCTATATGACCCTTGATAAAGGTTCTAGAGGAGAGAGCATCTTTTTTGATAAATATACAGTGAAGATTGATAGAGGTTTTTATCGAGTATTCTACGTAATAATACTGAAAGGTTAAAGGTAAACTAGGTGGAGAAGGCATCGGAGAAATGACATTTAAGGAAAAGAGTTTAGAGAAAGAAGTTTTAGGCAATGTTTCTGGTGCTTGGTGGTCGAGACTGTGGCGATCGCAGAAGGAAAATATCCAGATCGTGGCGATCGCACTGTTGTTAGCCCTGTTTATTCGGGCTTTTGTCGCTGAGCCCCGCTACATACCGTCCGATTCAATGGTGCCAACTTTACAAATAGGCGATCGGCTCGTAGTGGAAAAAGTCAGTTACCAATTTAAACAGCCAGTAACAGGTGACATTATCGTGTTTAGCCCTCCTCAACAGTTACAAAAGAAGGGTTTTACTAAAGATCAAGCCTTTATCAAACGACTGATCGGCGAACCAGGTCAAACAGTTGCCGTCCACAATGGTAAAGTCTACCTCGACAACAAGCCGCTTCAGGAAAACTATATTGCCGAACCGCCGGAGTATGAGTGGGGGCCACAGATTGTACCTGAAAACAAATACTTTGTCATGGGAGACAACCGCAACGATAGCAACGACTCTAGCAAGTGGGGATTTTTACCTAAAAGAAACATCATAGGCCGTGCCGTGTTTCGCTTTTGGCCCCTCGATCGTGGTGGGTTCCTATAAGTGGGGAGACTGGGAGACTGGGAGATGGGGGAACTTAAATCGAACCCACTCTCGAAGTCTCCCACTCTCCCGCTTTCCGTGTACGGATATTGCTACTGAATCCCTACCTCTAATGAGGTAGGGAGTTTTGTCGCTGACTGGTAAAATAGTACCAAGCCCTGTGGGAAGCCCCACTCATAGCAGTTTTCAATTGGGTAGGTAATATTTTTAATTAGCAATTAGCAATTAGCAATTAGCAATTAGCAATTACTGTTCTCATGCAATTGAAAACCGCTATAAACAAAATCAGTTAAATATCAAAAAATAGGACGACAATGGGATTTTTTGATTCAGAAATAGTTCAGCAAGAAGCCAAACAGTTGTTTGAGGATTATCAATCCCTAATCAAACTAGGCGGCAACTATGGCAAATTTGACCGTGAAGGCAAAAAGATGTTCATCTCCCAGATGGAAGCCATGATGGATCGCTACCGTATCTTTATGAAACGGTTTGAGCTCTCAGAAGACTTCATGGCTCAGATGACAGTAGAACAGTTAAAGACACAGTTGGGTCAATTTGGCGTAACGCCCCAGCAAATGTTTGAGCAAATGAACTCAACCCTGGAGCGGATGAAGTCAGAACTAGAAAAACAAGTCTAGGGCCGCTCAAAGTCCGAAGCGGGTCGGAAATTTTCCACAGGTACATTCTGCAAAGCTTGGCTCATAAAGTCACGCCAAACTGGAGCTACCATCGTACCGCCAGTAGCGCCGTAGCTTAAGGGCCGATAATCGTCATTGCCCACCCAAACCGCAACTGCCAATTGTGGTACGTAACCGACAAACCAGATATCCCGCTCAGAAGATGTAGTACCAGTTTTCCCGGCTGCTGGCCGGCCGATCCGGGCTGCCGTTGCCGTTCCCTGATTAATTACTCCTTGCAATACATTATTAAGAGAAGCTGCTGCCCAAGGATCGAGGACTAGCTTAGGTTTCGGTGTGTTGTCCAGCAAGACATTGCCACTGCTGTCAGTTACTTGGGCGATAAAGGTAGTATCCGACTGCCAACCATTATTTGCAAAGGTAGCAAAAGCCCCTGCCATTTCCAAAGGAGTCAGGTCAACAGCGCCCAAAGGCAAAGAAATCACAGGTTCCATCGGACTTTTAATACCCAGAATCCGGCAGACTTCAATTACTTTATTAAGTCCTACTGCCTGACCAATCTTGATCGCAGGCACATTTAACGATACCTCCAAAGCTTTACGAATCGTGACAGCACCAGAAAATCCGCCGCCGCCGTAGTTTTGGGGAGAGTAATAACCGTCGCCGTCGCGATAGCTAACTGGACTGTCGTAGACAACAGAATCAGGGCTATATTTGCCCGAGGCAAAAGCAGTGTAGTAAACAAAAGGCTTAAAGGAAGAACCAGGTTGTCGTCGAGCTTGAATGGCGCGGTTGTACTGACTTTTCTTGTAATCTACGCCACCCGCCATTGCCTTAACGAAGTGAGTACGGGGATCGACAGCTACCAGAGCAATTTGACCTTGATCGTAATCGCGATAAATTCCGTAATTATAAAGACGCTCGTGAGATTCCTTTACCGTAGATTCAGCTAGACGCTGAAGTTTCAAATCGATCGTTGTTTGAACCCGCATCCCCCCCTTGAGGACGGCATCTCGGCCGAATCGCTTAGTTAACTCATCTACAACCGCCTCTGTTACGTAAGGAACTTTACTCTTACTAAATGAAGTAATCTTTCCCAATCTAATCGGTTGCTTGCGAGCAGCAGCAGCTTCTTCGGGCGTAATCCACTTGAGCTCCTTCATCCGATTTAAAACAATGATTTGCCGCTCTTTAGCTCTTTGATATTTAACAAAAGGGCTGTACTCTTCTGGAGCTGAAATTAAACCTGCCATCATCGCCCCTTCTGCCAAGGTTAAGTCCGCAGAGGACTTGGCAAAATAACTTTGAGCAGCAGTTTCCACCCCGTACAAATTGTGACCCCAATAAACCTGATTCAGATACAAATCTAAAATCTGATCTTTCTTAAGAATCTGCTCTAAGCGGATTGCCATGACCGCCTCAGCTATTTTGCGGCTAAATTCGCGTCTGGGAGATAAAAACAGATTTTTCACTAGCTGCATCGTCATCGTCGAGCCGCCTTCAACAGTTTTGCCTCGCTCCAAGTTGACCAAAAACGCACGAGCAATGCCACCAGGGTTGATACCTTTGTGGTTGTAAAAATTACTGTCTTCGATCGCTAAGACTGCTCTTTTCAAGTGGGGCGAAATTTTGTTGAGCGGTACGACATCTCGGTTAGCCTCATCGTGGATACTAGCTATCGGTTTGCCGGTGATGTCGTAAATGTGGCTCGTTTCTGTCGGAGAGTAGCTTTGCAGGATACGAACGTCTGGGAGGTTGCGGAAACTGATCGCTAAACCAACCAGTCCGCCAGCGACAACTGAGCTGGCAAGCATCGTAATGCCGAGTATAGTTCCTGCTGTCACCTTACTGACTGACTGAACGAACTCAAAAACAGGAGCCGAGTTTTCCCGCTGGTTATTTTCGATCGCGTTGGTTGACACTTCAGTTCACTTCCTCACTCGATTTGAGATTTAAGATTTGAGATTTGAGATTTGAGATTTGAGATTTGATGTGGGGTGTGTTAACTGTTAACTGTTAATAGTTAACTGTGAGTGTAACCAATTCCACCCCGCCTTTGCAAAATATGTCTTCTAATCAAACTCCAACTCTAAGTCCCCATTTTTCGCGACTGCTGCGGGGCATCAGCGAGATTTTCCCCCATCAGCCGGATTCTGAGAACCCTGATGAGAATTTAGCCCAACGATTGGCAACTACAGACCGACCTTTGCGGATTAAATTAGGCATCGATCCCACTGGAGCAGACATTCACTTGGGACACAGCATTCCTGTTCGCAAACTTCGTGCTTTTCAGGATGCCGGTCATACAGCAGTCTTAATCATCGGTGATTTTACCGCAAGAATTGGCGATCCGACAGGGAAATCTGAGGCCCGCCGCCAGCTAACACCGGAGGATGTGGCTCAAAATGCCCAAACTTACATAGACCAAGTGCGTCCGATTCTAGATTTTGATACCCCTGGACGACTGGAAATTCGCTATAACTCGGAGTGGTTGTCTAAGCTTGACTTGACAAAAATCTTGGAACTTTTGGCGACGATGACGGTAGGGCAGATGCTCGCCAAGGAGGGTTTTGACACGCGGCTGGAACAGGGGACTCCGATTTATTTGCATGAGTTCCTTTACCCGCTAATGCAAGGTTATGATTCTGTGGCGGTGGAGGCTGATGTAGAGTTGGGAGGGACTGACCAAAAGTTTAATTTGGCGGTAGGACGAGATTTGCAGCGGCATTTTCGGATTAGGCCTCAGTTTGGGATGCTAACGCCGATTTTGATCGGGACTGATGGGGTTCAGAAGATGTCGAAGTCTCTGAACAATTATGTGGGTTTGTCGGAACATCCGAGTTTGATGTACCAAAAATTGCAACGGGTTCCCGATCGTTTGTTAGAGCAGTATTTTGAGCTATTGACAGATTTGCCATTGAATGAATTACCACAAGATCCGCGACAAAGACAGCAATTGTTAGCCTTTGATGTTGTCAAACAATATTACGATGAGGAAGCTGCTACTCAAGCGCGGCAGGCGGCGATTACTATTGGTCAAGGTGATGCTGCACAAGCTGATGCTGTGCCGGAATTTTCTGTGGGAGAGGTGAAGTTTCCCGCGAAGTTGTTTTATATTCTTAGTGCTAGCGGTTTGTGTGGGAGTAGTAATGAAGCTCGGCGGAAGATTCAAGAAAATGGTGTAAAGTTGGATGGAGATCGCGTTTCTGATGTTAATCTTTCTTTTGAGTCGCGTACTGATTTACAGGGTAAGGTTTTACAGGTTGGGAAAAATAAGTTTGTCCGCTTAGTTCCTTAATTGTATCTTCGTAGTAGTGGCTTTACCCATTAAGAATCTCTATCATAAAAGTTAAATGGCTAAGGCAATGGTGGGCAAAGCCGACAATTTTCTATGAATATTAGTTGCAATTTTTCGCGGCTTTGCCCACCATACATTTAGCTTCTTCCTTCTTCCTTATTCCTTCTTCCTTCTTCCTTCTTATGACCATTGCAAAACAGATTATTGTGCCTTTAGATGTCTCAAGTCAAGAAGATGCGATCGCACTCCTTGACAAATTACCAGATGTGTCTTTCTGGAAAGTGGGTTTAGAGTTATTTGTTAGTTCCGGCCCAGCTATTTTGACGATTTTAAAGGAACGGGAAAAGCGAATTTTTCTGGATTTGAAGTTCCATGATATCCCAAATACTATGGCGGGTGCTTGTCGGGCTGCTGCTAGGTATGGGGTGGATTTAATTACGATTCATGCTACGGCTGGGAAAGATGCCTTGAAAGCTGCACAGGAGGCGGTAGAGGAAGGTGCGATCGCATCGGGACAACCTACGCCAAATTTAATTGCGATTACGCTACTAACGAGTTTAAATTCCCGACAACTAGCCTTTGAACTTAAAATACCTTTGGAGTTGCCTGAATATGCTTTGAGTATGGCATTATTAGCTCAAGAAATGGGTTTGGCTGGGGCGGTTTGCTCTCCTGTTGAGGTAGCACAGTTAAGGCATTCTTGTGGTAAAGATTTTTTATTAGTTTGTCCAGGGGTGCGTCCGCAATGGGCCCAAGGGGGCGATCAAAAGCGATCGCTTTCTCCAGCGGCGGCTTTAAAAGCTGGTGCTAATTACTTGGTGATTGGTCGGCCAATCACTACTGCGGACGATCCAGTAGCGGCTTTTGCACGTATTTGTGATGAGATTGCCGTACCATTGTAACTAAATAAATGTAACTAAAGAAACCGGGTTTCTGTGAAATATTTGGTTGGTGACGAGACATCTACAAAGAAACCCGGTTTCTTGGCCCGGTGTGCGTTTTTTTAAACAAAAATCGGCGACAAAAGGTAACAGAAAGAGATGAAATTTAAGCAGTGTAAAGAGCAAAAGGACAAAAGTATAAAGGGCTAAGAAGTCCACACAACCGCAGAAACAACACGAAAACCGAGGAGGCTGCTGCGAATGTCCGGCGCATCGTAGTTGAAGCGAAACGCCGCGCGGCAATAGACGGGATAGTTGAGCCACGAACCACCGCGCAGCAGCCGGGTTCGCTTATCATGTATTGACTTGACTAATAAATCAATATTATTCTGATAACGATTATCATTATTTTTATCCCAAACGCTGCCATCAGTAGGTGCTCCATGATAGCTCTTGTGCCAGGGGTCAGCGCACCATTCCGAAACATTACCGTGCATATCATATAAACCAAAGGCATTGGGTGGAAAACTGCCTACATCTGTAGTTTGTCCTCGATACTGACCTGTTGGTGAATTATCGTAAGAATATTCGCCGTTATAGTTAACCAGATCAGTAGTAATTGTTTGACCAAAATAGAACGGTGTAGTCGTACCAGCACGACAGGCATATTCCCATTCTGCCTCACTGGGTAAGCGATAATTACGTCCTGTTTTTTTAGATAGCCGAGCACAAAATTCAACAGCATCATACCAAGAGACTTTTTCTACTGGTCGGTTATTACCTTTGAAAGAAGAGGGGTCTGGGTTGAGGTCAAATTGAATCTTCGGCAATTTAGCTATAGCTTTCCACTGTGCTTGAGTGATCGCATATTTTCCCATTAGGAAAGCTTGAATTGTCACCAAATGTTGGGGTTTTTCATTATCACAGCTTTCTGCTTCATTTGGCGGTGAACCCATAGTGAAACTTCCACCGGAAATAGCAATCATTTCCAAAGTAATACCATTACCCAAGTCTTCAGTAAAAGACTGCAACTGAGAAAGATTGAGTTGAGATTTGGCTGATGTTGGAGTAGGTGCTGCTGGTGAAGGCTGAACAGGTTTTGGTTGAGATTTAGCTGATATTGGAGTAGATACTACTGAGCCAGAATTAAGAGCTTGTAATACTTCTGCTGCTGATTGATAACGCGCACCCACTGGAAACTGGATCATTTTATCTAATATTTCCGCCAAGTCATTGCTAATAGAAACTGATTTATTCCTCCATACCCATTCCATTTGCATTGGCTCAAAAATTTCGTCAACCCAAGTTCCATTTTTTTCTTCCGGCAAACACCCAGTTAATAACCGAATGCAAGTTACACCAAGACTGTAGAGGTCACTCGCCGGAAAAACATGACCTTGCATTTGTTCTGGTGCTGCATAACCAGGACTACCAGTAACAGTTCCCACTCTAGTCAAAACACTACCGCTCAATCCCTTGGCAACGCCAAAGTCAATTAACACTAGAGAACCGTGAGAATTTCTAATGATATTATCTGGCTTAATATCTCGGTGAATTACTTTTTGCTTATGCACAAAATCTAAGATTTCTAGCAGTTCATTTAGTAATTGCTTAATCTGTTTTTCGCTAAACTTTCCCTGCTGTTGTAAGTCTTTTAACAAATCCTCACCGTCAATAAATTCTTGGACTAAATAGAAGCGATTATCTTGTTCAAAGAATGCTAATAAATCCGGGATTTGAGGATGTTTACCTAAGTCTCGCAGTCGTACCGCTTCTTGTTTAAATAATTCAGTTGCTTTCTGAATAGCTGCACTCCCTTGTTGTTGCGGGAGGAATTGTTTAATTACACAGACTGTATCAAGTCGATGTTCATCTAAGGCCTTGAATGTCCGGCCAAAACCACCTTCTGAAATGTATTTAACTGCACGGTATCTATCTCCGAGTAGTAGTTTATTGCCGCATTTTTGGCAGAATTTGGTGGTGGGATTTTGATTTAGACAGTCAGGATTAAGGCATTTACTCATAATTACTCCTTTATGTAAATATGTAGGGGCGGTGCCCCCGTGCCCGCCCTGATACTGATTGATGCTGACGGGGCAACCACAGGGGATTGCCCCTACAATAATTGTACGATTTATTACAGGGGTTTTAACCCCTGGCGGACAGGGTTTGACGTTAAGTTGACACCAATGGGTAATGCCGTGTCCTTACACGGATCTACAATGAATTTGAAGATTTTAATTCATCAAATTTTGCCTTCACAATCTGAATATCTTGCCACATTAACCATTTAGGACTGCCTTGTTCGCGGGAGGGATTGCGTAACAAATAAGAAGGGTGAAAAATTGGCATACATTGCCGACCTTCCCACTGAATCCACTGACCGCGAACTTTGCTAATAGGTTGCTTTTCACCCGTCAAACCTTTGAGTGCTGTTGCGCCGGTCAATAAAATAATTTTCGGGTTGACGATGCGAATTTGTTCGAGCAAATATGGTTTACAAGCATCTCTTTCTTTAGGTGTGGGAGTGCGGTTATCTGGAGGTCTGCACTTATTGATATTACAAATAAATATGTCATTTTCTGTACTCAAACCAACAGATTCTAAAATTTTATCTAAAAGTTGCCCAGACCTGCCAACAAAGGGCAATCCGGTTTCGTCTTCATTTTGACCGGGTGCTTCTCCTATAATCATAATTGGTGCTTGCAAATTGCCACGCCCGATGACGGCATTCTGACGGTTTTTGCCTAATTCGCATCTGTGGCAGCGGTTGCAATGTTCTGCTATTTGCTCCATAGTTTTATAAGTGCCGGGAGGAATGGAAATTTTGACATCATTGGGGATTGAGTCTCGCTGTAATGAGGCTCCAAAATTCGGTTCGTCAAAAAGGCTGAGTTGTTGATCGCTGGACATAAAATTGAGGGAATGAAGAGTTTTTTTAGTCTAGAGTTTATAGTTTATAGTTCTGGGGTGAAATGTGACAGCCTACTCTTGGCTGAAAATCAGTCATTATACAGGTGGGTGATGCTAAGCAGGCAGCGCTATGTTATTTAATCCGTTGTTTGACGATCGCGCCGACGCAGGCGAGAAACTAGCCGAAGCTATTTTTTCTGAGGTAGCTAAATTTAATGAAAGCGCACAGGAGACTGCTAAACCCATTGTTTACGGTTTACCACGAGGCGGGTTGCCGATCGCACTACCGATCGCCCGTCGGCTTTGTTGTCCTTTAGATGTCGTCGTAGCGAAAAAAATCACCCGCCCAGATAATCCAGAATTAGCGATCGGGGCAGTGACAGCGGATGGTCATGTTCTGTGGTCTACCCAAAAACCACGCAACGTCCGAGTCCAAAATACTGCACTTGAGAAAGCTCTAGAAAAAGCTCAAGCTCAATTGATTGAATTTTCTCCTAAACGCCCCATAGTTAACCCTGTAGGTGCTTTAGCAATTTTAGTTGATGATGGTATTGCTACGGGGATGACAATGATGGCGGCGGCTCAAGCTTTGCGGTTGCAGCAACCAGCAGCGGTTTGGATTTGTGTACCCCTCGCGCCCCTAGAAGTGATAGCATCTTTGCAGCAGGAAGCCGATCGCGCGATCGTTTTGGAAACCCCCGATCCATTCTATAGCGTCAGCAACTTTTACCGCGAATTCCCACAAGTAGAAACAGAAATCGCGATCGCCTGTTTGCAACAACAAACGGAGTGGTTGTCCGAACCATGAATTATTCTTGATTAAGTAAATCCTTCTTCCTTCTTCCCATGAGAATTTGGCAATTTTGGTGGCAAACATTAATTTTATCTACTCAGCATAATCCGCCTCGGTTTATTGAGCTAGTAATGTTAACGTTGGCGATGATCCTACTCTTGTTGTGGAGTCTGACAGCAGAATGGCCTTATGTAGTGCTATCTCTAAGCTATGTAATTGGCTCGTCTATTTCAATTTTAGTGCGGGAAGCTCTCAGCCCATCCTCATATATCCAGCCAACTCAAGTGACAGCGGTATTATTACTAATTATCAGTTTCTACAGTTTTGCTGAGCTGCTTCGTTAAAGAGTTCTGAGTTTTGAACTTTGATTTAATGGGACTGATGCAAAATTAGACGATTACCAGCAGGGTCGTAGGCGTAGATTTCTCGACCGTGAGCAGCGGTTAAAATTTCTCCAGGGGGTGGGTAGCCCAAAGTGGTAAGATGCGCGATCGCAGATTCTAAGTCCCTCACCTCCAAACACAGGCTAATACTTGTCCGCCCTTGATTAACAAACTCTGATGAGTTAGAATCTTTAGGCTTGAATATACCGAGCCTCAATCCGTGCAGGTCAAATTCAGCATAGACGTTTTTAGTGTAAAATCTTGGTTCTTGACCAAGCAATTCAGCGTAAAATTTTACTAGATTTTCGCTATTAAAGTCTGCTAAAGTAACTAAGATCGAAGTCCAATCAAAAACCATATATCAACCTTAAATCAGTTATGAACATCATCTCATATCGATTCCATTGGCATCTGAATCAATAAAGAATTACTAAATTGGGTGGAGCGTAGCGTCACCCACCACCAAAGTTTATTTAACAGTTAACAAAGAGTTGGGCTCCGCTGCGATCGCGCCTCAACCTACTACTACTTGGTTGAATCTAAAATCTAAAATCCAAAAGATATGGGCAGAATTTTTTTATCAGCGGCTCACGGCGGCTTTGAAAATGGAGCAAGAGATCCTGGAACGATCGCAGGTGGTACAACAGAAGCGAAGGAAATGATCCTGATTCGCGACTTGGTGGTAGCTGAATTGCGATCGCGAGCTGTCGAAATTATTGCAGTACCCGACGAACTCTCTCAAGAACAGACTATTGACTGGATCAACGCCCGCTCTCGCAAAGACGATTTAGCCCTAGAAATCCAAGCTAGCGGTGCTTCTAACCCTTCTGTGCGTGGCGCAACAATTTTTTACATCTCAGCCAATAATGAACGCAAAGCTGATGCAGAAATGCTAATCATGGCCTTGCTGCGGCGGGTTCCCCAATTACCCAATCGCGGAGCAAAACCAGACAGCGCTACTGGTTTGGGGCGATTGATATTTTGCCGATGGATTCTGATTCCTTCTTTACTACTAGAAATTGGCTATCTTACTAACCCCGACGATCGCGCTTTGATTCAAACTCGCCGCCGTGACATCGCCCTAGGAATTGCTGATGGTTTGTTAATGTGGAGCAGAGGCGGCTCAATCCCCACTCCGCCGCCCAATACCTATTTTCCGATCAACATCAATATCAACGGTCAAATTTATGGAGAGCAGGGAGTTTTAATTAATGGCAATTCCTACATTCCCATTGATTTAGTAGACAGATTGAAAGTTGACTTATCTAAGATTACTAGAGTTAACCGCGTCACCTATAAAAATATTGTCTACGTCAAAGCAATAGAACTGCGAGATTTCAATATCGCCGTGACTTGGGACAATCCTAACCGCGCTGTAGTTTTGCGCTCTAACTTCAAGATCGATCCGGGTAATATAGACAAAATTATGACACCTGGAAGCGCTACTGAGGTGCAGTTAATGATGTTTTTAAAGACAAATAATGAGAGCGTTTTAAATGATTTTCCCGATATAGCTAAGCTCTATCGAGAGGAAGGAACTATTGAGGGAGTTAACTACGATCTTGCTTTTTCTCAAATGTGTTTAGAAACCAATTTCCTGCGATTTGGCGGAGAAATCCGCACAACTCAAAATAATTTTGCAGCTTTAGGATCTATAGGTGGATCTGTCGAAAGTGCATCTTTCCCCAGTGCCAGAGTTGGCGTAAGAGCTCACATTCAACATTTAAAAGCTTACGCCAGTACGGAGCCGTTAGTGCAGGATCTTGTAGATCCCAGATTTCGCTTTGTGACACGAGGAATTGCTCCTTTAGTAGATCAACTTAGCGGACGCTGGGCGGCTGATGTGCAGTACGGCTCTAAAATTTTGACTCTCGTTAAAAAGCTCTACGAAATCGCAGGTTTAATGTAAGCTTCAACACAGTTAACAGTTAACGGTTAACTGCTAACTGTTAACTGTTAACTGTTAACGGTTAACTGTATTAGATAACTCCCGGCCCTTTACCGCGCGTGTCGCCTTCCGTTGTTAGCTTTCCAGTTTCGTTGTTGTCTTCCTTGAGTTCTTTGAGTGCTTCAGCGCGATCGCGAGCTTTTGCTTCCTCTTTTGCCCGTAAGTCTCCAGGTTCATTAATATACATTTCAGGTTCGATCGCATAGTTGTTAGCTAAACCCTCTTTATCTACAGTGTACCCATCTGTAGTACGAATGCGATCGGGATGCGCTAACTCATCATTATTTGCACTTTCTACGTCTGCTTCTGTGGTAATGTGCATAAAACCCTCTCCCTCACGTTCTTGACGCGCTGCTGTCTCAGCCGGAGTAATACCCCGATCGTAGTGAGGAGCTTCCATGTTTTCTTCGATGCGTTCGTCTGTAGGTGTTTGTTTGCTAATAGACATGAGGTTACTCCTGAGTATTTATTCACAAAATCTTTGCTTTATATTTCAACAGTAGCCTTAAACTAAATTAGGAAGAAACTATCCTTAGTTGTACTTTATGGTGTTATACTTTAGAGTGATAAGACACTTTAAATATCTGCCTTTAGATTGATTGCATTAATTTAATTGTGTGCATTTAAGAATATTTCACGATTGGAAACTGCGACTTATTAAGCGAAACCTGACGAGAGTTAGCTATAGATATTAGCTATGCGATCGCACCCTAACAAGGAACCAATTTTTTCCTAAGAAATTCTAAAACTAATAATAGCGCGGTTAAATTTTGTCAATTAAGCATATAGCTCATCTTTACCCTAGAAGCCTAGAGTTTGCATAGGATCGATTGAATAGCAGCGTTCCTGGGAATCTTCCTGAAAAGTTGGCATACGCTCAGTAGGCTTAATCAAGCTTGCCATTATTAACCTCGTTTAGCCGTCAATGTCAATGGGGATCTATATTTCAACTCAGAGAAAAAAGAAATTTTTCCAACAGTGAACCTTTCCCGAACCTCACCCAGTCTAAAAGAATACAACAAGCAAACAGGCTAGTTTACACCAACCACTTAAATTTTATCACAGCGATCAAAATGAAGAAACAATTGTTATTTCTGCCCGGAGTAATTGCCTTAATTATTGCTGCCGCCCCGGTAATTCCCGCATTTACTAATACTGCCGTTGCTGCTGATGCTCAACCAGGTAGAGCCGGTGGAGCGAGAGCGAAATCTAATCAACTGAATTTGACTGATGCTCAAAAGGCACAAATGAAGCAAATTCGAGAATCTAGCCGCCAACAAATGGATGCTATTTTCACCCCAGAGCAAAAAGAACAACTCCGCACAGCTCGGCAACAACGACAAAAGCCTAACCTGAATTTGAGTGAAGATCAAAAAGCAAAACTCAAAGCGATTCGCGAAAGTTCTAAGAGTCAGATGGATGCGATTCTAACTCCTGAGCAAAAGCAAAAGCGTCAGGAAATGCGAGCTTCGCATCCGAGAAATCAGCAAGGTCAGTCTAAATAGAACGGACAGTCTGTAATGATTCTTTAATTGACTCAAAAAGCGGAAGAGAAAGATAAATTATTCTCTTTCGCTTTCTGCTTTTGAATTAATACTAATAGTGTGATATACTGCTAATAATAAAGCATTAATTAAATAAGTCAAGCCTGATGGAAGAACTATTCACCCTCAAAGACTTACTGCTCAAGGGAGATATTTCAGGGGCATTAATTATAGTCGATGAACTAGAAGAAATGAGCCGCGACGATAAAATTAGTAATATTCGCAGCTATGCTATAATTATGCTGCTGCATTTAATCAAACAGCAGGTAGAAAATCGTACAACTCGCTCTTGGGATATTTCAATTCGCAATTCATCACGCCAAATTCAGAGCAAGAATAAGCGACGTAAAGCAGGTGGTTATTACTTAATACCTCAAGAGTTACGCCTTGCCTTAGAAGAAGCTTATCCAGATGCAATCGATGGGGCTGCATTGGAGGTAGAGTCAGGGCGTTATGAATCAGAAGAATTAGAAACTATGGTTAATAGAGAAGAAATCTTAGATCGGGCAATGGCATTAATTTTACCATCTGAATCCTCGCAGTCTTAATCCAGAAAAAAAGCTAGTTAATTACTTGCAATTTGTTAAGTAAATCCACCTAATTAAACATAAGATCGGGATTGCTAAAAAGCTAACTGTAGAAACATTCTTTCTTCTACTTATTGCAAAGGAATTATGTCATCGCGAGTGAAACGAAGCAATCGCAAGGTTTTGGGATTGCTTCGTTTCACTCGCAATGACAAGTGTTTTATGACTTAGCTTTCTTCTTCGCCGCCGTCGTAGTTGTAGCTTTCTTAGTAGTTGTCTTAGTAGCCGTTGACGACTTTGAAGACTTCGCCGCCGTAGTTGTCTTAGTTGACTTCTTCGACTTGCTAGTAGATTTTGTCCCCGAACTTTCCTTAGCGGCTAAAAGGTCGAGTGCCTTTTCTAAGGTAAAATTCTCCACAGCTTCATCCTTCGGCAAAGAAGCATTTATCTTGCCATGTTTCACATAAGGGCCGTAACGTCCATCATAAACATTGATCGGTTCGTCATCGGCGGGATGATTACCTAAAACCCGCAAAGGTTCGACAGTTTTGCTACTTTTACCGCGAGCAGCTTTGGGTTGTGCTAACAACTCTAAAGCACGTTCAAAGGTAATTGTGATTACATCATCACCAGCTTTTAACGAGCGATATTCCTTGCCTTCCTTACCGCGATCGCTAACTACATAGGGCCCATACATCCCTAAACTTGCCTGAATTTTAGCCCCCGTCTCTGGGTGTAAGCCCAAATTGCGCGGCAAAGATAGCAAACCAACGGCCATTTCTACGGTAACGCTTTCCTTAGCTACCCCTTTTGGTAAAGAAGTCCGTTTAGGTTTCTTATTCTCCTCAGTAGATAAACCTAACTGCACGTAAGGGCCGTAATTTCCGACAAGAATGTAAATAGGTTCCCCTAACTCCGGGTGCATTCCTAATTTTTCTGGGCCTTCGGTTTTTTGCCGTAGGATTAATTCAATTTGTGCTGGATCTAAATCTGCTGGTGTTAAATCTGGCGGAATAGAAGCTGTCACCATGCCTTCGGGACTTTCTGCCTCGATGTAAGGGCCGAATTTGCCGATACAGACTTTGGCTGGTAAATTTTCTAATTCTACAGTCCGGGCAAGTTTAGCATCAATTTCAGTGTCGCCACTTTTAACTAATGTTTGCAGACCAGTTTCACCTAGATAGAATTTTCGCAGGTAAGGCAACCATTGAGCTTCGCCGGTAGCAATTTCATCTAGTGTTGCTTCCATTTTAGAAGTAAAGCTAGTGTCTACCAAATCGGGAAAATGTTTTTCCAACAATGCTGTGACTGCAAAGGCGGTAAAAGTAGGAATTAAGGCATTTGCTACTAACTTGGCATAGCCGCGATCGATAATTGTGCCGATGATGCTGGCGTAGGTACTGGGACGACCAACGCCTTCACTTTCTAAAGTTTTAACTAAAGAAGCTTCGGTAAATCTGGCAGGCGGCTGTGTTTCGTGACCGATCGCTTCTAATTCGGTACAATTAGGGCGATCGCCTACTTTCAAAGGTGGCAAAATTACCTCTTGGTCTTCTAAAGCTGCATCTGGATCGTCGGAACCTTCCACGTAGGCCCGCAAGAAACCGGGGAAGTCGATGCGTTTCCCAGAGGATCTAAACCCTGCATCTTCTACCTGCAACTGTACGGTAATGTGAGTTTGGCGCGAGTCAGCCATTTGAGAGGCGACTGTCCGCTTCCAAATTAAGTCATAAACTCGGAAATCTTGACCTTCTAAGCCTGTTTCCTGGGGTGTGCGGAAAGTGCTACCAGCGGGCCTGATGGCTTCGTGGGCTTCTTGTGCGCCTTTGCTTTTGGTAGTGTATTTACGGGGTTGGGGGCTGAGGTATTCGTTACCGTACAGGGCTTGAACGCAACTGCGGGCGGCCTCGATCGCCTGTTCGGATAAATGCACCGAGTCAGTCCGCATATAGGTAATAAAACCCCGTTCGTAGAGGCCTTGGGCAACTCGCATGGTTTCCCGCGCACCCAGTCGCAATTTGCGGTTAGCTTCCTGCTGCAAAGTCGAGGTGGTAAAGGGTGGCGAGGGTTTGCGGGTGACGGGCCGTTCCTCGATGTTGGCGACATTCCAGGGTTTATCTAGGAGGCGATCGCGCAACGCATTAGCCTCTTCCTCATTCAGCAATAACACATTGCGGCCGGCAGCAATGCGCCCCGTACTTTCATCAAAATCGCTACCTGTGGCAACTTTCACATTGCGGACGGTAACGAGTTTGGCATCAAATTCACTGCCCTTTTGCCCTTTCTTGGCATTAGGCGGAGTCAAAGTTGCTTTTAAATCCCAGTAACTCCCTTGGCGGAAGGCGCGGCGATCGCGTTCTCGGCGGACTAAAAGCCGCACTGCTACTGACTGTACCCGCCCCGCTGATAGCCCTCTGGCGATTTTTTTCCACAACAGAGGAGAAACAGTGTAACCCACCAGCCGATCCAAAATTCGCCGCGTTTCCTGAGCCCGAACTACGTGCTCGTCGATGCTGCGACAGTGAGTTAAGGCGCTGCGGATGGCTTCACGAGTGATTTCGTGAAAGACCATCCGTTTGATGGGGACTTTGGGCTGGAGGACTTGCAACAAGTGCCAGGAGATGCTTTCACCTTCCCGGTCTTCGTCGGTAGCCAGAATCAGTTCGTCGGCTTCTTTGAGTGCGTCTTTGAGTTCCTTGACTATTTTCTTTTTATCTTTGGGGATAACGTAAAGCGGTTCAAAGTCAGCTTCCACGTTTACGCCCAATTGCGCCCATTTTTCTCCTTTGACGGCTTCGGGAATTTCTTCGGCGGAGGATGGGAGGTCGCGCACATGACCCATTGATGCCTCTACGCGGTAGGTGGAGGGCAGGAAGTTGCGAATGGTGCGGGCTTTAGTAGGAGATTCGACGATGACGAGGGTTGACATAGCACATCTTTTAAGGATAGCGGCGAGGCTAGTAATTTCTAGTGAGTGATAGTTTAAGCCGGATGTCAAGGGGTGGGCTCGAAGCGATCGCTTTTTTGCCAAGGCGGAGGCTACCTCATTTCACGCTATCTCAATTTTTAACTTAATGCCGAGCGATCGTGTGGGAGGCGATCGGGCGATCGGGATTTTGGCCTGGTTTTTTGGCTAAGGCTGCCTCAGCTTACCTTATCCTGAAAATATGGAGTTAAGACGGTTCTGGTAAAGGCGCGATCGCCCTGCTGACTTTGATCGGAAAGGAGAAGACTCATTATGGGAAAAGGAGATCACATCTATGTGGACTGCGGTGCTTACACACATCATGGAATTGATTGTGGTGATGGTACTGCCATTCATTACATAGGAGAAGCACTAAAAGGTGTGATTACTCGCACGTCTCTAGCTGAATTCACATCTGGCAAGCAACTCTTTGTGAAAAAGTATGAAGTTTCTGATTTATCAGATATCATTCTTTTGAGGGCAAAAAGTCGTTTAGGTGAAAATAAATACGATCTACTTTTCAACAACTGTGAACACTTCGCTACATGGTGTAAAACTGGTAAACATGAAAGCGAACAAGTAAATCGTGCGGCGACAGTAGCAGTAATTGGAGCATCAATTGGAGGAATAAAGAGTATGCAAGCCGTTAGTGCAACTTATCAAGTTTCTGAAGATATTTCTGCCGGACTTAGCAATGGTTCTTTAACGCGGATTGGTGGCGTTATTCGTAAGACTAATACAACACAAATAGTTGCTTGTGTACGTGAAACAACCCCTAATATTTCCCCTGTTTCAAAGCTGCTTCAGATTGGTGCATCTGCAAGTATCCTTAACTTAGGGGTAACAATGATGGGTTTTGCCATAATAAACCATCGCCTAAATGAATTAGAGCAACGCCTAAAACAAGCACAGGAAGTTTTAAACAAGATTAACCGCAAAATTGACCTTGGATACTATGCGAATTTTCGAGCTGCACTAGACTTGGCAGCTAAAGCCATCACGATGAAAAATCCTGAAACTCGCAAATCTATGGCAATTAATGCGATCGGTGATTTGCGAAAAGCTGATTTTATCTATACTGATTACACAGACAAAGAACTTGAACAAGGTAGCCAGATAGTTGATGAATATCTGTTAACCTTATTACTAGCCTATGTTGCTGAGGCGCGTTGTTATTTGGAGTTAGAAGCACCAGATACCGCACTTGAACTCTTGCGAGACGGAGCGGCAAAAGTGCGTCCGCGTATGCAGAAATACGTTGATTTGTTACTCACCTCTAACCCAGCAGCATACTTACAACCTGAGTATAAAGGTGAGATTGATTTGCGTAGGCTAACTCGGATTTACCAATGGAGCGATCCGAATTTAGATGAAAATGCAGTATTCGATCTTCATCGTGAGAATTTGGTTAAGCTAGTACAAGATCCTAACAAATGGGTAGCTTCTCTACCACCAGCAATTTTAGATCGGGTTGAAGTGAAAGGATGGATATTTGGGCCAAGTGAGGACGATTTAAAGCGAGAGGCGATCAAACGTCTACCTCAAGTGCTTGAAGTCATCGAAAATATGATTGAAACTTATCAGCGTTTTGAAGCGTATAAGGTAGAAGTAGAAGCTATTGATAAACTAGGAATTAGTTTCCAAGATTGGATTAAATTAGCTCCTGCTGAGAATAAACCGGAGGATGCAGAGTTAATGTACATTATCCCAGATAAGCCATTGGATATAGTATTTGCCAGTTGAAATAAAGAAGGCGATCGCACTTCACTAAGCTTAACTGTGCTAAGATTGAAAGCGAGATCGCCTTACAATTCCCCAATCTCAAAGCGCGATCGCCCTTCATCAATCAATAAAAACTTCTGGGTTTGTTTAACTACAAGTCTAAACGTGATAAGCAGTAATAGCAACTGTTCCATCAGGACTGTAAATAGCTTCAATGCGTCTAAAAGTAGAATGATTCCACCACACTTTTAAGCGATTTCCTTGAGCCGGAGCCGTACCAAATTTAGCGTAACCTGCTGTCAATAAAATTAACTCAAATTCTGTAGATGGCAAAGTTTTTACGGTAATTTGAGGGATACCATCAAGCTTATGCTTATCAAGGGTCATAACTACCTTGATAACTGCTGTAAATATGGTAGCCAGGGAGCACTAAAGCAATGCCAATTGGACTGTGAATTGTCCCCGGATAGCTTTCTTCCGGTAAACTACCTCCAATCCGAATTTTGATTGCACCTAGCCAAATATATAACCCTGGAATTAAAGTATCTAAACTGTAGGCGATCGCTCGCATTTGCCGATCGGCGGAATTAATCGGTTTTAAAGACTGCGGCTTTTCAGGTTTGGAAATAGACATGGCACTAATTCCTGTGCGGTACGGTGCATTCATCGGTCTTGTTGATTACACTTTAACGTAACCTAATCTTCATTTTTCAAGTGTTAAGCTTATTTTACTATTTGGTTGCGATGCCTGCGACTGATTACGCCTACGCCCCTCTCCCATCCCCAATCTCAAAGCGCGATCGCCATTTCAAATCCTTATCAATATCGGACTCAAATATTTACAGCTACAATGTTAAGATATAAGTCATCAGAGTCAGAAAGGAAGAATTATGCCCGTAAACTGGAGAGAACATATCGTCAGTACCCCCGATGTATTGCGAGGTAAACCAAGAATCAGAGGAACTAGAATTCCCGTTAGTCTCATTTTAGGTTATTTAGCATCAAGTAATACTGTCGAACACATTATTTCTGAGTTTCCCGATCTAGTTAAAGAACAGATAGATGCTTGCCTGGATTATGCCCGCGATTTGTCAGATTTTGAAACAGTTGCCTAATGAGTTTAAGATTGTTTATCGATCAATGTGTTCCTAACTCTATTATTCAAATTCTTCGTGATGCTGAACATGAAGTTTTTGTTTTGAGAGACTACATCCCTATTGAATCTCCAGATATTATTGTCATTGCCCAAGCTCAGGAATTAAATGCCATACTTGTTTCTCTCAATGGAGATTTCGCTGATATTGTGACTTATCCACCAAGCGCATATCAGGGAATTATCTCTATTCAACTGAGAAATCACCCGGAAATTATACCTCAATTGATGACAAGGCTAACAGAATATTTCTCGTTGTATAATAGCCCTGAACATTACCGAGGTAAATTACTGCTCGTAGAAGTCTACAGAATTCGCATTCGAGAGTAATAATTGTCGCGATCGCGCCTCTGCCATCCCCCAATCTCAAAGTGCGATCGCTCTCATTTTGGATATTTTCTGGAAGCATGAAGAACGCGAATAACTTGTACAGTTTCCTCTTTGTAGTCGGTAAATATCGCAGAAAGTGCCGCTTTTTTCTCGCTATCCAGTGTCAGCATGATGTCAAGGGGTCGGCTCGAAGCGATCGCTTTTTGCCAAGGCGGAGGCTACCTCATTTCACGCTATCTCAATTTTTAACTTAATGGTGAGCGATCGTGTTGGAGGTAATGGGGGGCTAGTTTTTTGGCAAAAGCTGCCTCAGCTTACCTTGATTGCGGGAAATTGCGCTAAATTATAGTCAAAATTGTATGGGAGCTAAGTCTTTCAGTAAAATTTATGTCTGCTAGGGATGTCTTCCATCAATCTGTGATATCTGCTCTCCAGAAGGATAATTGGGTAATTACCCACGATCCACTAAGGCTAAAGTTTGGCGAAGACGATCGGCTTAGTATTGACTTGGGAGCAGAACAGCTTTTGGCCGCAGAGCGTGGTTTGCAGCAGATTGCGGTGGAGGTTAAAAGCTTTCTGAGTGAATCAGCGATGTTTGATTTCCACTTAGCCCTCGGTCAATTTCTGAATTATCGCTTAGCGCTTAGGAGACTAGAGCCGTCGCGATCGCTTTATTTGGCAATTCCGATCGCTGCTTATGATTAATTTTTCTATCGTGCTTTACCCCAAGCAGCGATAACTGAGTATCAATTGAAGTTGTTGATATATGACCCTACGAATGAGGTGATTGTGCAATGGATAAACTAACTGAATATCGGCAAATTGTGCGTACTTTCCTGATGGAATATAGCAAGACTAAACCCATAAATGGCGATATTGAAGTACAGGTTTTATGTGACACTGAACACGATCATTATCAATTAGTGGACTTAGGTTGGGAAGGCCACCATCGGATTTATAGCTGTCTGATTCATTTAGATATCCGAAATGGAAAAGTCTGGATTCAGCGCAATCAAACTGATGAACTGATTGCTGAAAGTTTAGTGCTAATGGGTGTGGCACGGGAGGATATTGTTTTGGGGCTTCAGCCTCCCTATGCAAGACAGTTTACCAGCTATGGTGTGGCTTAGACAGAAGAATGTGACTTAATCGAGTTTGCAATTCTCTAAAAAATCGCTAGTCGAGAATTGTGGCTGGATTTATCCTTTTAAAGAAATTTGCTATGTGTGCGATCGCCCCCGTATCCTTTCCTTCGACTCTCAACAGCGACTCCACGCCGAAGGATCGCCCGCAATTCAATTTTCTGATGGTTTCAGCGTGTATGCCTATCACGGCGTGAGATTACCTAAAAAATACGGAAAATTTCACCCTCAACAGTGGCGTTCAGAATGGCTATTATCGGAGGATAACGCCGAAGTTAGGCGAGTGCTAATTGAAGGAATAGGTTATGACAGAATTTGCCAAGAATTGGCAGCAGTAGAGTTAGATTCTTGGCAAGAATACACGCTGTTAAAAATAGATAATAATATCGATGTTGAGGCAATTTATTTGTTAAAGATGACTTGCCCTAGTACCGGACACATTCACGTTTTGCGCGTACCGCCTGATGTAGAATCAGCTAGGGAGGCTATTCGGTGGGTGAATTGGGGAATCGATCCAGAGGAATTTGTTGTACAAACTTAAAGGAAATTATATGAACAATCCTGAAACAGAAATAAAAATGCAATTGCGGTCACGTATCACCGAAATAGTCTCGATTGAAATCCCAACAGATACTTTAGAATAAATTAAAAAAATAGCGGCAATTCGAGATATGTCTGTAGAACCACTGCTTTCTAAGCAACTGCGAGTTCATATTGCAGAACTAAAATTTCATCTTCTTTCAAAATAGCCATAGCATATTCAATGCCTTGATTATCAGCAAACTCCACTAAATACTGATAGTCATTTCCTGTATCATACACTTCAACAATAGTTCCCACAAGTCCTACTGGCAAACTAGAGATAGATGCGTATTCTGGTTCCACTAGCGTTAATCTCGTATTTAAAACAGGCTTGAGAATAGCAACAGAATCCAAAAGTTTAAACTGGTTTATCATGGTTTAAGAAAAGCTGAAATTAAACGAGGATTAGAATTAGTTGAAGTAATTTCCCAGATTGTCCGAAGCTCAATACCTTAAGATGAGAGTGCCTAAGTTATGGTAAGCTCAACTTAGTGATACGATAATTAATCGCTATAAGGAGTCCAACATGAGCACAGAAGATAGAGCAAAGGCCGTTGGCAAAAACGTTGAAGGTAAACTCCAAGAAGTTTGGGGAAATATCACAGGCAGCAAAAAAGACCAAGCAGCAGGTAAGGCTAAACAAGCTGAATCCGCCGCCCGCCATGTGGTAGAAGATGCCAAGCAAACTGCAAAAGAGATCGCAGACAAGGCAAAAAAGGCGATCGATAAGTTGTAGAGACTAAAATCCAAATCAGGTTACAATCCAGTTTGGTTAAGAATTTTTAACAAGTTCGCTGCCATTGCAGGCTTTTCAGCCTGTACTACTGTATAACCTGGCTGAAAATATGGATTTTGCTACTCTTGTTGCCCAGCTAAATGCTGGAACCATCTTGCCAGAAGGAATAGTCATCGTCACCCTCCTGGTAGTGCTCTGCGGCGACTTGATCGTAGGCCGTAGTTCCTCAGCGTGGACTCCCTACGCTGCTGTTGCTGGTTTACTCGCTGCGATCGCGGCCCTCTGCTACCAGTGGGAGAGCACTAACACGATTTCCTTCTTCGGCGGTTTCAACAGCGATGCGCTAAGTATTGCATTTCGCGGCATTGTTGCCCTTTCTGCTGCGGGCACTATTTTGATGTCGGTACGCTACATCCAGCAAACCGGCACATCCTTGGCGGAATTCATCAGCATTTTGCTTACCGCTACCCTGGGGGGGATGTTCCTCTGTGGGGCCGACGAATTGGTGATGATTTTCGTCTCGCTGGAAACTCTCAGTATCTCCTCATACCTGCTAACAGGCTACACCAAGCGCGACCCCCGTTCCAACGAAGCAGCGTTGAAATACCTGCTAATTGGTTCTGCTTCTTCAGCGGTATTTCTATACTCTCTTTCCTTGCTATACGGGTTATCGGGAGGGGAAACTACATTAACCGCGATCGCCCAAGGCCTTGCTGCTGCTGATAGCGGTAACTCCCTTGGTTTAGCGATCGCATTGGTATTCGCGATCGCAGGTATTTCCTTCAAAATCTCCGCCGTCCCCTTCCACCAGTGGACTCCTGACGTTTACGAAGGTTCACCAACACCCGTTGTCGCCTTCCTTTCCGTCGGTTCCAAAGCGGCCGGTGTCGCCCTCGCCATCCGCCTCCTCACTACTGCTTTCCCCCTCGTTACCGAACAATGGCACTTCGTTTTCACCGCCCTCGCCATACTCAGCATGGTTTTGGGTAACGTCGTCGCCCTCGCCCAGACTAGCATGAAGCGGCTACTAGCTTACTCCTCGATCGGACAAGCTGGATTCGTAATGATCGGTTTGATTGCAGGTACGGAAGCAGGCTATTCCAGCATGATATTTTATCTGTTGGTTTACCTATTTATGAACTTAGGCGGTTTCGCCTGCGTGATTTTATTCTCCTTACGAACTGGTACAGATCAAATTAGTGAATACGCTGGTTTGTATCAAAAAGATCCGCTTTTAACCTTGTGTTTAAGCATTTGCCTACTATCTTTAGGTGGCATTCCGCCCCTAGCCGGTTTCTTCGGCAAAATTTATCTATTTTGGGCAGGTTGGCAAGCAGGTCTTTACCTCTTAGTATTGTTGGGGTTAATCACTACTGTAGTCTCAATTTACTACTATATTCGGGTAGTGAAAATGATGGTAGTTAAGGAACCTCAAGAAATGTCAAGTTCGGTCAAGAATTATCCAGAAGCTAACTGGAATCTTCCGGGAATGCGACCTTTACAGGTCAGTATGATTTTGACATTAATTGCTACATCCTTAGCGGGAATTTTGGCTAATCCGATATTGACTTTAGCGAATAGTTCTGTTAATCGCACTCCGATGTTGCACACTGTTGTGAGTCAGGTAAAACCTGTGGCGATGGTTTCTGTACAATCAAATCTTTCGCAATCTCAACAGGATTAATTTGTTTTTTGGGAAATTGTTAAAACGCCTGACTGTTGAGAGTTGGGCGTTTTTTTGTGGACGAATTCTGGGGGTGCGATCGCCCTCTGAGATCGATGGATTACCCAAATGTTTGCTACACAACGGGTTGACTAGGCGCAGAGTTATACCAGTTAGCAAAAAAATCTGTAATATTTTGAAATAAAGAGCTATAATTATTTATATAGACTAGCTGAGGATATCGCCCAAAATCACCCATCTGGGTGAGTCTGAGAGAGGATGCGCGATCGCCACAACTAACCTTATGCTGAAAGTAATCCTGAGTTTAACTGGTGAGTCGGATGATAATTAGCCGTGACAAGCAAACTGCTGCTCAGGTCAAAGTGACTGATTCTAAACCCTTTGAACCGCAGCCTCCCAAGAAACCCACTCGCAAATTTAATCGGTGGGCGATCGCACTGCTTGCAGTAGGTTTGCTGGCTGTACCGAGTACCATATATATAGTTAACAGTCAAGGGAAACCAAAAGCAGATATCATTCAATCTCTGACTGTCCCAGTGGAGGCGCAAAACCTGACTGTGCGAATTACGAGCTCAGGTACAGTTCAGCCAGTACAGAGAGTAAACCTGAGTCCGAAAACTTCTGGACGGATAGCAGAATTGTACGTCGAACAAGGCGATCGCGTACAGCAGGGACAACTGATCGCCAGGATGGAAAGTCGCGACATCGAAGCCCAACTGATGCAAGCTCAAGCACGGCTAGCTAGTGCGATCGCCAAACTAGACCAACTTCAAGCCGGGAATCGCCCAGAAGAAATCGTCCAAGCTCAAGCTCGCTTAGACCAAATTGAAGCCAATCTAGCACAACTGCGATCGGGTAGCCGTTCCGAAGAAGTCGCCCAAAGTCAAGCTAGTTTAAACGAAGCCAAAGCCCGTTTAGCAAATGCTCAATCAGGGAGTTTATTACAAGAAATAGCCCAAGCAAAATCTCAAATTGAAGCCAATAAAGCCGCAGCCGAACTAACAGCTCAGCGGTTAACACGAAATCGAGATTTAGTGGAACAAGGTGCAATTTCTCAAGATCAATTTGAGGGATATAAAAAAGAAGATCGCACTGCTAAAGCCAATGTACAGGAAGCACAAAGGCGCTTGCAACAATTACAAGAAAATCGGCAATCCCAGATCCAACAATTAAAAGCCGCCGTCGAACAACAGCAGCAAGCATTAAACCAAAAACAAAACGGCACTCGCCCAGAAGAAATTACTAAAGCCGAAGCCGAAGTCACAGAAGCTAGGAGCAAATTAGCCCAGCTTGTTAATGGTACTCGCCCAGAAGAAATTGCCGCCGCTAAAGCAAATGTAGCAGAAGTAAATGCACAGGTGAGCTACTACCAAGTCCAGTTAGAAGATAGCAGAATTCGCGCACCTTTTGGAGGAATTATTACCCAAAGATACGCTATTCAAGGAGCATTTGTAACGCCCACTACTTCAGCCTCGGCTACTGACTCTGCAACTTCCACCTCCGTTGTTGCTCTAGCACGAGACTTGGAAGTTTTAGCCAAAGTACCAGAGTCAGATATCGGTCAAATTAAACCGGGTCAAATAGTTGAGATTGTAGCAGATTCTTATCCCGATAAAGTATTCACAGGGAAAGTTAAATTAATCGCTCCCGAAGCCGTCAAAGAACGAGATGTGACATTATTTCAAGTCAGAGTAGCTATTGATAAAGGCAAAGACTTGTTGCAGTCGGGAATGAATGTCGATCTCAGGTTTGTCGGTCAAAAACTGAACAATGCTTTAGTTGTACCAACAGTAGCGATCGTCACTAGCAAAGGTAAAACAGGGGTTTTAATTCCTGATGAGAAAAGCAAGCCTAAGTTTCAACCCGTTACTATCGGCTCTACTATTGGCAACAAAATTCAAATTCTTGAAGGAGTAAAAGCAGGCGATCGCATTTTTGTCGAACTTCCAGAAGGGCAAAAGTTAGATGACATCATTAAAAATCGTAAATAGGTAATAGTTAGTTGTTGGTTGTTAGTTGTTGCTTGTTAGTATTCAACTATTATAGCGGTTCTCAAGTAAGTTAGGTACGTAGTTGGGCTTTAGCCCTCTGATTGTGCTTATGTAGTACGAGCATAATAGTTTATTTTATGTGTGCCTATTTAACAACCAACAACTAACAACCAACAACCAACAACTAACAATTAACAACTAACAACTAACCAAACATGGACATTATTGAAAGCGTAAAAATGGCGACAACAACATTAATGGCTAACAAACTTCGTAGTAGCCTGACAATGTTAGGAATTATCATCGGCAATGCTTCCGTAATTGCTATGATTGGTATCGGCGAAGGAGCTCAGAAATATGTCACCGAACAAGTTAACTCTCTAGGGCCAAACCTGCTATTTGTGATTCCAGGGAGCCCAGATGCCCAGCGTCGCCCCGTTGTACCACCACTGACATTAGTGCTCGCAGATGCACAGGCGATCGCACAGCAAGTTCCCTCTGTCGAAGAAGTCGCCCCCACCCTCAACGATAGCCAACTTGTAACCTACCGCAGTAACAACGCTTCCAGTTCCATCATCGGGACAACACCGGAATTTCTTTCAGTAAGAAGTTTTGACGTTGCTAGAGGTAGATTCATAACAGATATAGACTTAAAACGGCAAGAAAATGTAGTAGCTTTGGGTTCAGAAATAGCCCAAAGATTATTTGGTGATGTTGAACCAATTGGTAAATATATTCGCATCAAAAATAATACTTTTCAAGTAATAGGAGTCATGCAGCCGAAAGGTTCAAGTTTTGGCGATAACCAAGACATGAACGTATTTGTGCCTTTGACAACAATGGCAAATAGAATAGTCGGACGTTCATCTCCCTACGGTATTAGAGTAACATTTATTTCAGTTTCAGTTAAAGATGAAAGTCAGATGAAAGCGGCCCAGTTTCAAATTGAAAATCTGCTGCGGCTGCGGCATAAAATTACTAAAGACGATGATTTTACCGTTCGCAACCAACAGGATTTACAAAATACTTTGGGAGGAATAACGGGAGCTCTCAAATTAATGTTAGCTGCCGTTGCTAGTATTTCCCTATTTGTTGGCGGAATTGGGATTATGAATATCATGCTAGTTTCCGTTACTGAACGCACTCAAGAAATAGGTTTGCGGAAAGCAATTGGTGCATCTAGGCAAGATATTTTGATTCAATTTATGATTGAAGCAGTAATTTTATCGGCGGCTGGAGGTGCAATTGGTACAATGATTGGTATTGGTGGTGTGATGATAGTTGGTACTATTAGTCCTCTGCAAGCAGGAGTTTCACCAGTTGCGATCGCATTAGCCGTCGGTGTTTCTGGTGGTATCGGTTTATTTTTCGGTATTGTTCCCGCGCGGCAAGCTGCTAAATTAGACCCAATTGTGGCTTTAAGAACTGCTTAGAATTTCCTGGGGGTGACTGATAGAATTAGCGAAAGTTTTATTTAGAATTTTACTAATTGTGAAAAGGCACAGTTACTAAGGGCAAAAGCGTTAACAGTAACCAACTCCAAAACCAAGGATTCAGCCTTGGCAGTTTTTTTTGCTGTCCTAAAAGCGCTTCTATTCTTTCTTCTAACCGATGTTGCGGCCCCACAGCGCCAATAATGCAGATAATATCTGAATGTCGGTGCGGATAGCTGGCTACTAAGAGCAAAGCTTCAGCTAATAACAGAGAATCAACTTCAGCAGCAGCATAAGCATCCGCACGCATTTCTCGTAATACTAATAACTCTTCCCACAACGCTTTAGTCTGGGGTAGCCAAGCTGTAACTTGACGTAGCCAACCTAGCCAGAAAAACCAGAATGTATCCCGATAATAACAATGTGCTTGTTCGTGGGCAATAACTGCTTCGAGATGATCTCGATCGAGGGTATTTAGCAATCCTGTACTCACGGTAAATTCAGGCTGCCAAAAACCAATTACAGCAGAAAAAAGAGCTGGCGTGTTCAGGATTCTTAATGGTTTTCCGGCAATTTTTTTGAGAGGATAGCTACGAATTTGTTGTAAAAATAAATTACTATCTATAGCTAGCTTTATACAAAAAGCTGCTGCAATTACTAAAAAAGAAACTGATAAAAAATAGCTCAACCATCCATCCCAAATTCCTACCATTTCTCCGCCTGGCCCCATAAATAAAACGGCTAGGGATGTCACAATTAAAAGCAGTGGAGGAAATAGAAAGAATAACAGCGATTGCTGCCAGCGTTCTGACCAATTTCCGATTGGAGAAGACCATTTTAGCCGGAGCGACCAAGCGATTCCCAGAACTACTAAAATCAGGATTGCGTGCATTATTTTTGCTCCTCCCTCGCTCGGCGGACAGCCTGTATTCGTTGAGCAATTGCTTCTATTTGTTCTAAGCTAGCTTCATCGAGACTGTCTGCAAAAGCGGCTACTATATCGGGGTTTCCTACTGCTAGGAATTGCTGCAAACGATTGTAGGCAAATATTGCTTGGGCTTCCTGACTAGAAACTAATGGTTTCCAACTGAATGTTCGCTCTGTTTTATCGCAAACAAGCCAACCTTTTTCTGTGAGGCGACGCAGCACTGTTGTGACTGAAGCATAAGCTAATTCGCGATCGGGATCTGCTAAAATCCAGTCGTGTACTTCTTTAACTGTAGCAGAGCCTAGCTCCCAAACAATATTCAAAATCTCTGCCTCTAAAGGGCCGAGGGATAGTTGTTTAGGGCGGTAATTGGGCAGCGGTGTCATAATATCAAATCCAGTGGCATCAGTATTATAGGCTAGTAGGTTGGGTAGATCCCAGATCCACCCAACCTACTAATTATTTATTGATTCGGATGCCATCAGCCGCTTATTATACACTCTGTTTCTAGGCATTTTGCTTAGCGCGACGACGGCGAGCGGCGATCATTCCGCTAGCACCTAGTGCCATACCAGCAATTGTGAAAGGTTCAGGTACGGCTTGTACACCGATACCATTAACATCAAAACCATCGCGATCGCTACCAGCGGCGGATTTATCTACTAGCTTCAGATATTGAAAAACACCATCAAAACTCAGGGAAGCTCCTTCCGCTGTATTATAAGCACCATCTGCAATATTCTTGATCAAACCCAGACGAGTCCAAGTGCCATCTAAGCTATTGCTGGCAAAAATTTCTACTTGCTCATCATAAGCTGACTGTTTGCCATTCTTGTCTCCCCAAGTAGTTTCCCAGAGAGTTAATTTGTTTGTAAATTGGGTACCGAAGCTGAATATAGCCGATCCGCCTACGCCTAAGCTCAAAAAGTCCTTAGTGCTGCTGTAAGCGTTGAGTTGAGGAGCGCCTAGAGCATTAGCAGTGTTTCTTCTAAAGGCTTCTTTAATACCAACGCCTTCATTGAATTGTTCGACGTTAGTGGCAAAGGTGAGAGAGCCAGCAAGAGAGGGAGCGGCAACTAAGGCTGTTAAAGCTAAGGAGAAGGGTAGTGCGATCGCTGCTTTGATGGTAGTTTTCATAAGTCTTGCCTCGTTTTGGATGATTAGTGGTGCTTTCTTCTATAATTCCATCGTGCCACAGTTTTTCTGGGGTGAATAGTGTTGAAGCTAAACTTTACTAAATCATTATATTTTTAGCTGTTAATATAAATATTGTATGAATTTGACTATAGCGGTTATTAATTCCTCTAGAAAAGTAATATCTATAGATCGTTAATAAAATTATAAGTAGGTGGATATACAGCACTTTCCAGGTAAGTGAAGTACAGAGAAACCGGGTTTCTTGAATAAAACTGATTTCTGGCGAGAAATAAGCGAAGAAACCCGGTTTCTAGGGTGTACTTTATAAACCTGGAATCCGCTGTATTGCTTTGACTGCACCCTATATGCACGATGGTAGTATTAAGACTCTTGAAGAAGTTATCGCTCACTATCAAGCTGGAGGGAGAACTATTAAGCAAGGAGAATTTGCCGGAGTAGGGAGTGAAAATCCATTGAAAAGTAATTTTATTAATGGTTTTAAGTTGACAGCACAAGACAAGAAAGATTTGCTAGCTTTCCTGCGAAGTTTAACTGATGAAGAGTTTATTAATAACCCAGCATTCAGCGATCCTAATTAATTTTTAGCTGATTATATTCCCTTTTTCCCTGAGCATCGGAGCATCGTAGTCCCTAGTTTCTAGGGCGTGTTTTCAAACCTTGGAAGGGCGAATCATTCCGACATAAAACCTCGGTTTATAGCGATAATTTATCAGCCGAATGCTTCGCCCCTACATCAAATCTATAGTTTGAAAACACGCCATAGCTCCTGGGGGAAGACTCACCACCACCTTTAATTACATCCACTTAATTACTGACCTTTCACACATTTGAGCATCCGCAAAGTAGCCGCCGCCGCATAATTCCGCTTCGCAGAACTATCAGGATAAAACTGGCTCCCAACTTCATTAAGTGGAGAAGCTACCTTACAATAAGAAGACATTTGGCTAATAGTAGCAGCAGCCCAGTGAGCCTGAATATCAGAGAAATTAGTTGGCGATTGCTTAGGAGTTAATACCGGACTCATTCCCCGTGCAGATAAACCAAATTCTGCCGCGCGACGCATCACAGCCATCAATTCAGCGCGAGTGACTGGTTGAGTTGGTTTGAAAGTGCCATCTTTATAACCACTAACGATGTTCTTATCTCGCGCAAATTGAATTTTAGCTGCACTCCAGCGGGTAGTTTCAACATCGCTATAAGGTCGAGAAGATGCTTGAGTGGGAATCACAATATTTGCACCTTGTATTCCTTTCAAGGATTCTAATACTAAAGATACCAATTGCTCTCTAGTTAAAGCAAGTTGAGGTCGGAAAGTATTGTCCTCAGAGAAACCGGCCACAAATCCAAGAGCTACAGCTTCTTTAATTTCAGCAGCGTAGATATCGTTAGCAATGTCTGTGAATGTTGTTGGTGAAGGATCGACAGTACCGCCTCCGGTGTCTGTACTTCCCGGTGCAAGCTGATTGCTGGTTAAATAAAAATGTCCTAATACTTTACCTTGATAGGATCTTTTGGTAAAGCGCCAGCCCGGTTCTAAAATAACTTTCATAAAGCCATTAATAGTGCCCTGAGTTCTGCCAATAACTATTGGCTGAGCGTTGCGATCGCTCGGACTACCAACCAGTACAACATCTCCGTTAACATTCTGCAAACTCAAGCTATATTTCAATGCTAAATCAGTACCGCCCATGCGGATAGAAAAGCCGTTGCTATCAGTAGCCCGCCGGCAATCATTGGTAAAATCAAAGTTCATTAACAACGGATTGACGATGATGGGGCGACTGCCACTTTCGCTCCAGCATTGCCGCTTGTTGGGTATCTGTTCTATAATCAGCAATTGGTAACTGCCATCTTGGCGGGGTTGAGCAATGGCAGTGACATTAGCTTGCTCGATTTCTGCTTGGTCAAAAGTGAATGCGATCGCAGAACTGACTGCGCCGATTGTCAGAAGTGCTGAAGTGGCCAAAGTTGCAATTGTTTTCTTAAACGAAATTCTCATAATACCTACCGAGTTGTTTAACTTATATTTATTGAAGCCGAAGCGCCTTTGAATTTTAGGGGTTTTTGTTGTACTTCCTCAAGTGTCTCAGGATCTTAAGTTGCGATCGCCACCTATAGATCGCAGTCTACCCTAGATGGGGCTTGTTCTCAGGCGATATTAGATTTTACGTGAGGAATGCTCTGGCCGTCCACCCCTTCAACTGTCATAACCGGGTTTTTTATCGAATCAGTGGGCTGTAACGAAGTATTCTCGTAAAAAAACTGCTGGTTGAGGGAAGTCGAAACCCAGTTTCTGGGCTCCCAGCTTAAAATTTGTCGCTATCTGGGATAAAACCTGTGGGAGACTGACTAACCGGAAGCGCGATCGCAAACTCCGTACCTTTTCCAATCTCTGAAATTACCTCAATTTTACCGTGATGCTTTTCAATAATTTGATAGCAAATTGAAAGCCCCAACCCTGTACCTTGACCTATAGGCTTCGTTGTAAAAAATGGGTCAAATATCTTTGTTGTGATTTCTGTGGGAATCCCAGGGCCATTATCTCGAATTCGCACCCGCACAAACGCTCTATTTATTTGCTCCGTATGAGGCGGATCTAGTTCCGTCTCAATGATAATTTGCTTAAGCCCCGGCTTTCCCTGTGAATTCAAAGCATCAATCGCATTGCCAATTATATTCATAAAAACTTGATTCAGTTGTGCAGGATAGCACTCCACAGGCGGCAAAGGTTCATATCGTTTAATCAGTTCAATTCCCTCTTTAATTTTGTGATTTATAATCAATAAAGTGCTATCAATTCCCTCGTGGATATTGACCCGTTTAAGTTCCGCTTCGTCAAGGCGGGAAAAATTGCGTAAAGACAGTACAATCTGACTTATACGCTCAGTACCCATCTTCATCGAAGACAAAATTTTTGTCAAATCCTTCTTGATAAATTCAAAGTCTATGTCTTCAGTAATATTCTGTATTGCAGTTGTTGGTATCGTATATTCTTGCTCGTAAATACTACACAATTTCATTAAGTCTTCAACATAAGTATTGACATATTGAAGATTGCCGCTGATGAAACCGAGAGGGTTATTAATTTCGTGGGCAACTCCCGCCACCATCTGGCCCAAACTAGACATTTTTTCTGCCTGAATTAATTGGCTTTGAGTGTCCCGAAGATTTTGCAATGCTTGACGGAGTTGGTGGTGGGTTTGCAAAAGTTGTTCGTGCTTTTGAGAAAGTTCTTTCGTCCTTTCTTCTACCCGGTTTTCCAAATTATCGCGGGCTATTTCTAGCTCTTGAGTGTGTTCTGCTACCCGACCAATTAGATTATTTAAAGATATTGCTAACAATCCTACTTCATCGCTAGTAGTAACGGGAGCTTGCACAGTAAAATTAGCTTCCCGCGTTGCTTTTTGAGCTACTTTAGTTATAGCTTCTATCGGGCTTGCGATCGCTCGCGCTATCTTGATGCCAACAAAAGTAGTGAGGGTCCCAGCTAGCAAGAAAAAAATCCATAAATTCCTCCACAGTGCTTGTTTAGCTTCGTCTAGTGGCACAACAGAATTGAGCAGCACCACAGTCATAGAAGAATTATTTAGCCCAGAAAGCACTACACTTTTGGCAAAATATTCTCCACCCGCGATGCTGACTCGTTGTGGACGAGCTTCTTGGAGCGATCTTACCCAATAAGAATTGCTCTTAACTATTGGCAAAGTAGAAGCGATCGCAAGTTTTTCTTGATTAAATGCTATCAGGTGTTCCCGCGTACCAATAGTCAGCTTTTTGAGTAAATCATCCCTGATTAAAGTGCCAATAATAATCGCGCCGATAATACCATCTTTAGACTTTACAGGTGCAAATCCAACTAAAATAGACTGCAAATGTCCATCTACTTTTTTAATACTTACCAAATCAGATAGATATACGCCTTTGAGTGCTTGGTCGAATGCTGTTTTATCGTCAAGTATTGAATCAGCTAATGCCTGATCCTGTAGGTTCGCTAGTACGATACCATCTTTGTCTACTACCTTAATCAAATCGAGTAGCAAAGTTGTTTTTAAAGGCAGTAAAATCTGGAGGAGTGCGGTAGTGTCGTGCTGGTTTACTGCCGAGCGCACTGCCGCTGTATTTCCTACTAGCTTAGTTTGCAACTGCAAGTGCTGTTCTTCCCGGTGAAAGTCTCGCAAAACCAGTGATGAAAGAGCCTCTACTTCGCCGATCATCTGCTGTTCCAAGCTGCTAGAAAACCAGTAGCCGAAGCTAATCATTAATACCACCGCCTGGGTGAGGATTACCAACAGGAACGGGACAACAATTTTCTGGTTTAAAGCCAGTTTTGAGTACATACTTTTTAAGCGGAGATTCTGCCACAATCTTTGAGCATTTTTAGTGCTAGCTGTTAGTAAATTTTTGTTAAATAAGTAGCGAATCTGCATTTTTTATGAGCTTGAGAAACAACTATAGAGGCATTACCAGCGAGAGCATCCTAATTTTGTAGGAGCCTTGGCGAAGCCTGCGGCACAGTCAAGAGTATTCTGGCAGATAAGTTATTCGTTATTAACAGCAGAGATTCACTACGTTCATGCTTCGCCCCAGGGATATATTTGTAAAAAAAAGATGCACCCTTACCAGCTAACCATGCTTACACGGTGAATCAGCAACACTTTGTTTACTTCTTCGCAGTAGATGGCACAAATCCAGATTGTAGCAAGTCTGTACCTGCTTCTTGGCTAGAAACAAAATCGATAAATCCTTGGGCAGTTTGACTGGGAGTAGTTTTGAAGACAATGCCGATAGTCCTCACCATCTGATATTTTCCAGCTTTGACATTTTCCACTGTGGGGGCTATGTTATCAAGACTTAGGCGGTTGACTGACAGATTGTTTGCAGTGGCATAAGCGAGGGAGAAATAGCCGATAGAATTGGGCGTGTCTTGCACTGCTTTAATTAATTCCGCTTCTTGCGACATCAGCACTGCGGATGAAGTTATTTTTAAATCTTTTCCCAGGTAATACTTCCGCAACAGCTTTTTGGCTGATTCGTCTTCAGGGCGATCGAGTACAACAATTTTAGCATCTGGGCCACCTAAATCTTGCCAATTTGCGATCGCACCGCTATAAATCCCTTGCAAATCTTTTGTTTGTAAATTTTTCACCCCTTTAACACTCTGGTGAGTGGCTACCATCAGGGCATCTTTGGCAATCTCGTGATAGGTTAGTTGACCGTTATTTTCCTCAGCTTTTAACTGACTGCTGAGAGCACCAATGTCAACCAAACTGTTTTTTACTCCAGCAATTCCCCCAGCACTTTGATTTTCAGGCAAAAAGATAATTTCCGTGTTTTTTACTTTTTTTTCGTAGGCTTTGGTGAGTACCTTTAAGGCTGGATAAACTGAACCGGAACCGCTAATTTTAAGTGTTTGCTGCGATTGCGTCTCTACGTTTTTCTGAGCGGTAGTTACTGGCGCACAGCTAGTCAAGCTCAGCAAGGCGGTTCCTGCTGTTAGCTGTGCTAAGATCAAAGTTGCGATCGATAATAAGCGTTTCATTGAGTTTACTCCTCCATATTGCCAACATTTTCTACCTAATGATTAATATTAGCTCAATAACATCCTCCTTAAGAGATAAAAATTATGTGGATTTGAAAATTGGTACTTCGTGCCTAAGTCCTATCGATTAACCCTGGTATTCAAGCTTATTGAGAATTGCGTTCGTCATATTTAGCAGCTTGCGTAAGTTCTGAATGACTTGGAAATTAGCAGCCTCAAGTCTACTAATAAATTACACTATAGAGAGATACGCGAACACTTATAAAGTTTTAAAATCGCAAATAGTGAGAAAAAAATGCTAATTCTTAGATAAGACATAAGCTTAAATTGTTTATCTAGTGAATTCGTATTCAACCCTCACTCACATTCGCTTAATTAAGGAAAATCTATGCTTTTAAAAGAAAAAGAATCTGGAACCCTGGTAGAAATCTTAGATGTAGAGGCATTGTTAAGCCCTATGAAAAACGAAGTTTCTGGGCAAAGCCAAGCTGGTGAAGAGGAGCAACAACCGGATACTTTTGCTAAGGAAAAATTAATTTTTCCTTCCGGTGAAAAGCTGCCTCGCTGTTGGTTTGATGCCAATTATACAACCAACTGAGTTCTAATTTTGAAAGAGAAGAAGATTACCTCTATCTAAATTATAGCAGTTTCCAAGTGAATTGAATACAGCCTCCTCAGCCCTCCCCGATACCTTGGGGAGAGCTAGGGCGTGTTTTCAAGCCCGCTTGAGGGTTCTCGCATTCGGACACAAAACCTCGGTCTATGGCGATAATTTATCGCCCGAAGGCTTTGCACCGATATCAAATTTATAGTTTGAATACACGCCCTAGGGAGGCGGCGGTTGTTTTTTTTACTCAACTGAGTTGAAATCCACTGTATGTTAAAATTTTGAAGCCGCAATTAGAACAATCTTTTTTGAATCTCTCTAGATTCACTCAGGCTTATAATTGCGGAATATCATTCTCAGGAGCAAGAAAAATCATGACTCGCGCTATTATGGAAACGGAAAAAGGTACTATCCATTTGGATATGTTTGACCAGGATGCACCTAATACGGTGAAAAATTTTGTAGACTTGGCTGAAAAAGGTTTTTATGACGGCCTCAAGTTCCACCGAGTCATCCCTAATTTTATGATTCAAGGCGGTTGTCCTCAAGGTACTGGAACGGGGGGGCCTGGCTACAAAATCAAGTGTGAAATTAACAGCAACAAACATCTGGCTGGGACTTTATCAATGGCCCATGCAGGTCGCGATACTGGCGGTAGTCAATTCTTTATTTGTCACTCTCCTCAATCTCATTTAGATGGAGTCCACACGACTTTTGGCAAAACTGAAGATATGGATGTAGTCAATGCTATCCGCCAAGGTGACAAGATTATTTCTGTCAAAATTGAGCGCTAATTGTTAATTGTTAACTGTTAACTGTTAACTGTTAACTGTTAACTGTTAATTGTTAATTGTTAACAGGTAATTGTTAACAGGTAATTGGTAATTGGTAATTGGGGAAAATTTCTCCCCCTTCCTTCTTCCTTCTACCTTCTACCTTCTACCTTCTACCTTCTTCCTTCTTCCTTCTTCCTTCTACTTATGACTAAAATTAACGATTCTGTTTTAGTGTATGAGTTAACAGAACTTTATCTCAAATACGAAAAAGCCCTTTGTACTAATGATGTTGAAACTCTCAGTGAACTGTTTTGGGATTCATCAGATGTTGTGCGTTTTGGAGTGACTGAAAACCTTTATGGTAGTGATGAGATTAGAGCTTTTCGCAAAGGGCGATCTCCCCTAAATCTCGAACGTGAAATGTTTAACCTTAAAGTTGTTACTTTCGACGCAGATATGGCCGCTGTAACTCTCGAATTTCGCCGAGTCATTGATGGCATTGTGCGCGAAGGCCGGCAGAGTCAGATGTGGCGTAAATTTCCTCAAGGCTGGAAAATAGTTTCTGCTCACGTTTCTTTGTTACCACTCTAGAAATTTAACTCAAATTAGTTCAGCTTCCTCAAAAATTTGTCTTGTAGATAATTCTAAACCAGGTAGCAGTAAATCAACAATAGGCGTTCTATCTGTATAGATTTCAATCAACCCATCAGGGTAAAAAATTCTGATAGTCATAGCTTCAGGATCGACAACCCAGACTCGCAATACGCCAGCAGCAAAGTAATCTTTTGCCTTATCTTCAAATTCTTTCAATGTTTGGTCTGGCGAAATAATCTCAATTACCAATTCAGGAGGTACTGGACAAGCTTGATTGCGCTTCCAACTTGCGGGTAGACCTTCATAAGAAATGTATGTCAAATCAGGAACGGGTGCCCAGTCCTGACCATTGCGCTTAAGGATAAGCGCCCATTCAGGAAGGACTCGCCCACGCGCTCTAGACCAGGCACGGATGAGAAGCATCAAAGCTAATTGCAGACTTGAATGAAAATATTTTGGAGACACTTTCGGTACTGCCTGACCATCTACAAACTCATAGTGTACATCTCCTTGTGGTAAAGCTAGAAAATCCTCTAATGTGAGTTTTGTTCCTGCGTTAACCATGAGTTACCTCCGGGTAAAATTTAGCTCTATTTTTGATTTTAATACAGTTCATACTTGAGCAAAGTACATTCTAACGTTCCATTATAAACGTGAATGCGCCGTGCTGTCTTGAGTCCTACTTTTTTGCCTAATTCCTTATTTCCTGTTAAAATAAACGCATTCCAACCCTTAAAACGCTGTTTAAAAACATCGCCCAACAGCTTATAAAGTTCCCCTAATTCGCTAGCATCTCCCAGACGTTCGCCGTAGGGAGGATTACAAATAAGAATGCCGCTATCCGCTGGTGCTTCCAACTCTGATAACTCTGTTAGAGCAAACTTGATTTTATCTTTCAGGCCAGCTTGCTGTGCATTTGTACGAGCTTGGGTTAAGATTTCAGAATCGCGATCGCTGCCAGCAATTACTGCCTTCAGCTCAGATAATTCGCTATTTTCTGCTTCTTCCCATAACCGATCCCAAAGAGCTTCATCAAAATCGCGCCAACTCATAAACCCAAACTTTTCTCGAAACAATCCTGGTGCAATATTCAAAGCCTTTAAGCCCGCTTCTAAAGGCAAAGTTCCAGAACCGCACATCGGGTCTAAAAAAGGTAAATTAGGGTTCCATTCTGCCATCTCTAATAAAGCCGCTGCCAGAGTTTCTTTCAGAGGAGCCGCACCCACTGCCGGACGATATCCTCGGCGATGCAAACTACCACCAGAACTGTCTAAACTTAAAATACAGCGGTCTTTATGAATGTGAACATTAATGAGTAAATCGGGATTTTTTTTGTCAACATTAGAACGCTTCCCAAAATTACCTCGTTGTTGATCTGCAATTGAATTTTTAACCTGTAGAGCAGTATAATGAGTGTGGTTAAGTTTTTCATTGCCCCCCGTACAGTCAACTGCTAGAGTATTGTCAGCGTCTAGATATTCCTGCCAATCAATTTTTTGCACTTCCCGGTAGAGCATATCAGAGTCATAACACTGGAACTCAGCAATAGGAACCAGTACCCGAAAAATCGTCCTCGCCCAAAGATTTACTCGGTAAAGTAAAGCGCGATCGCCAGCAAAATATACGCCAGTAAAATCAGGACGAACATCTTGAGCTCCAAGCCGTTCTAATTCTTGAGCAGCAATTGGTTCTAAACCACGAGCAACTGTAGCAAAATATTGATTCATTAGTAATTAGTAATTGGTAATTGGTAATTGGTAATTGGTAATTGGTAATTGGTAATTGGTAATTGGTAATTGGTAATTGGTAATTGGGAACTTGACTCCATTTACGTTATTATACAGTAAACTATAACTCTATATCCAGGGGAGGGTAGTCAAAAATTTCAAGATCGTTGACAATTGTACAAATCCCACCTTCACCCCAAATTTAGTTAATTATGGGACATTTTGCAGAAGTTCTTTCAGAGCCTATTGTTCCTTTCGCCGTTTTGCTTTTAGTCATTTTGAGTGTGCCCATCATCTTTGAGCGCTTCAAAATTCCCGGATTAGTAGGTTTGCTAGCTGCGGGGGTGCTTCTGGGCCCCAACGGGCTACAATTACTTGACAAAGAAATGCCCACAATGAAGCTGCTATCAGATATTGGCTTACTTTACCTGATGTTTGTAGCAGGTTTAGAAGTAGACATTGAGCAATTCCGCAAAAAGAAAAATCGTTCTATGGGTTTTGGCAGTTTAACTTTCGCCGTACCGCTGATTGCTGGAACCTTTGTCGGTCGAATTTTTGGCTTTGATTGGAATGCTTCAATTTTAATAGGTTCGCTGTTAGCTTCTCACACTTTACTTGCCTATCCTCTTGTCAGTCGCTTGGGAGTTGCTAGCAATGAAGCCGTTATGGTAACGATCGGCGCTACGATTTTTACTGACATTGGTGCATTGTTGGTATTAGCAGTTTGTGTTGCTATTCATGCAGGAGAATTTTCGGCAATTAGTTTTGTTACTCTCTTAGGAAGTTTAGCTATTTATACAGCCGTAGTTATATTTGGATTTGACTGGGCCGGTAGAGAATTTTTTCGCCGCACGGGAGATCAAGAAGGCAACCAATTTTTATTTGTATTGCTAGCTGTTTTTCTAGCATCATTAGGCGCTCAACTTATTGGTGTAGAAAAAATTATTGGTGCATTTCTGGCTGGCTTAGCTGTTAACGAGGCTGTAGGAGAAGGTGCTGTCAAAGATAAGGTAGTTTTCGTAGGTAGCGTCTTATTTGTCCCGATATTTTTTGTAGATTTGGGGCTGTTAATTGATGTGCAAAATTTCATCAAAAGTCTTGCTTCCGTGACAATTTCTATAACAATTGTTGTGGCTTTAATTAGTAGCAAAGCTATGGCAGCATACTTAGCCAAACTCATTTATCGCTACAACACCCAAGAATTTCTAACAATGTGGTCGCTATCCTTGCCTCAAGTTGGTGCAACTTTGGCAGCGACGCTGGTGGGCTATCGAGCTGGAATGCTCACTGAGGACATTTTAAATAGTGTAATTGTTCTGATGCTGGTAACGGCAACATTGGGGCCGATAGTTACCAGTAGAGTTGCTGTGGGACTAACAACTACATCGAAAAATTTGGAAACCGAAACTTTCCCGAAAAATTTGGAAACGACGGCAAATAACTCTCCATTAACGGTAGTTGTGCCAGTTTACAATCCCGAGACAGAAAGGTATTTAATTGAGATGGCAGCGCTGTTAGCTCATGGCAATAGCGGTCAAATTGTACCGCTAGCAATTACCGCACCTCATGCTCAAAATATGGATGCACCACAGTTAGAAATGGCTTTGCAGCGGAGCGAAACATTGCTCGAAAAAGCTCAACAAATGGCAGGAAAACTGGGCGTAAAATCTCAGCCAACTCTCAGAATTGATAACGATATTTCCCAAGCAATAGCTAGGGTTGCTCGCGAACAAAAAGCGCATTTAATTGTTATGGGATGGGGGAAACGAACGGGACTTAGAGCTCGCTTGTTTGGCAATGTAATTGATGGCGTGTTATGGGCCGCTCACTGTCCAGTTGCGGTGACGCGCTTGCTGCTTGAGCCAAATAAAATTCAGCGTGTTTTAGTACCAGTGGAAAACTTGAGCTCTGAAGCAGTGCGGCTCATACAATTTGCACAAGCTCTAGGAGATTCTCAACTGCAAATCACTGTGCTGCATTTGTGCAACAGAGGAATTAAGGATTCTGGAATTGCTTGGATTCACTCCCAATTATTGCTTTTGGTTGCTAAATCTGGGGTTGAAGGTAAGGCTGAAGTTCAGGTTCAGGTGAGGCGAGGTGTAGATGTGGTAAAGCAAATTGTCAGTGCGTCGGGTGATGCTGATTTAGTAGTTTTGCGATCGACTAGAAACCGCACGGCTGCGGGATTAGCTGTCAGCGATGTGACAACTCAGTTGCTAGGACAGTTGACCTGTTCGATCGTGATGTTGGGAGAGCCGCACCGACAGACTAATATATAGTTGTAGCGAACGGTAATAATATAGCAGTTAACTGTTAACTGTTAACTGTTAACTGTTAACTGCTAACTGCTAACTGTTAACTGTTAACTGTTAACTGCTTAAGTATTGTAATCCTTTGTAAGTAGGTAAGCGAAGTGGGGTGCAATCGATCCCGAAGATGAGTCTGAATCTTTTTATTAATCTTAAATTTGTGTAAAAATATGACACAAAGGAGAAATGTTTTCCGTCTGTTTAACTGTTGACATATTGGCATTTTGGCTCGAAGATGAATTGTAACAAAAGTATTTCAGCTATTTTGAGTATCGGAATGAGCGCGATCGCGCCGATTCTTCCACTTGTCACGCCTCAACTCGCCGCAGCATTAGCACCCACTGAAGTGAATGCGATCGCGAAGGAGATTACAGTTCGCGTTGATGGGCCGACCGGTCACGGTTCTGGGGTCATCTTTGAAAAAAAAGGTAGCACTTACTATATAGTCACCAATTGGCACGTAGTGAGCCAAACCGGGGATTATCACATTGTTACCCCCGATGGCAAGCGTCATCCAGTCTATTACAGCCTGATTAAACGAATGCCTGGGGCAGATTTGGCTGTGGTTCCCTTCAGCAGTGCCGAAAACTACCGCCTCGCTGTGTTGGCGAATAATGACCCAAGTGAGGGCAAAAAGCTTTATGTGGCTGGTTGGCCGCGATCAGGTGGAACTCTGCAACAGCCGATTTTGATTGTTACTGAGGGACTGATGACACGCCGTCAAGCTCCCTGGAATGGTTATACTTTGGTTTATAGTAATTTAGTGAGAGGAGGTATGAGCGGCGGCCCAGTTTTGGACGATGGGGGGAGAGTTGTAGCCATTAATGGCATTATACAATTAGAGGACAAATCCGATAAAATTGTGGCGGCGGGGATTGAGATCGATACTTTTTTGAAGTGGCGGACAACAGTGGCGCTGCCAACAGTCCCCCAAGATTCCCCAAGGGCAGGAAAACCGCCAACAGCTACTCCTGTTAATAACTCGCCGCGTCTACCTGCTAACGCTGCTTTTACTCTCGCCAGTGCGCTCAAAGTGCCTGCGGGGGTAGTGAGTTCGGTGGCTACCGCTGGCTCTCACTTTGTATCTGGAAATACTGACGGTAGTATTTCTGTGTGGAATTTGCCCAGTGGCGAGTTGAAAAGTACCTTGCGGGGGCACGGGGACGCAGTAAATGCAGTGGCGATCGCCTCTGATGGCAAGATTTTAGCCAGCGGTAGCGATGACAAAACTATTAAGATTTGGAATCTAGAGACAGGTGAGAATATTCGCACTTTGAGCGGGCATTCTGACGTGGTGGTTGCAGTTGCGCTTAGTGCTGATGGTCTATTTTTAGCGAGTGGTAGTTGGGATAAAACTGTTAAAATTTGGAACGTAAAAACTGGGGCATTACTTTATACTTTATTAGGACATTCTGCGCTAGTAAATTCAGTGGCGATCGCAGCAGATGGGAAGACTTTAGCTAGTGGTAGTAAGGACGGTTCTATTAAGTTATGGAATCTACAAACTGGTGAATTAATCCGCACTTTAAAAGGTAACGCTTTGTCGGTTTTATCCGTAGCTTTTAGTCCTGATATGAAGACTTTAGCTAGTGGTAGCGGTGATGGAACAATAGGGCTTTGGAACGTAGGAACTGGGCAATTAATTCGGCGTTTGAGCGGTCATACGGATGGGGTTTGGTCTGTCGCAATTACTAGGGATGGGAATACTTTGGTTAGCGGTAGTTGGGATAAAACTGTCAAGCTTTGGGATCTGCGTTCTGGGGAGTTAAAAGGGACTTTGAGCGGGCATTCTGGATATGTTAACTCTATTGCAATTAGTGGGGATGGGCAGATGATTGTTAGTGGGGGTTGGGATGGGCAAATTAAGATTTGGAAAAGGGGAGGGTGAGGGTATGATATAAGGGGCTAGGGGCTAGGGGCTAGGGGCTAGGGAAAGAAGGGAAAGAAGGGAAAGAAGGGAATAGAATCAGCGAGTTTGGTGGAACTCAGAACGTCCTAACCGCCTTGGCGGTTGCTATACTTTAATTACTAATGTAGAAGTAGTTTGATAACTACTCCTACATCAATACTTTAGGCATTTGCTAAGAGATATTTAAGGTGCTAGAGCATTGCCCCTAAGCAGACTACCGATCGTTTTGGCCGTAATCTTCATTTGCACAAACGGATTTGCCGGCACTACTGTTTTATACAAATAGCTATCGAAAGTGAGGCGCTGCACGTCGCGATCGGCACACATCTCCACAAAAGCTTCGCGGGTGGCATCGGAACGGTAGAACACTCTTTGCAAAATGTCAAGCACTTTGTAAGTAATGCCATATTTCTTATCCCACCGCTTCAGATAGAGCTTGAGTTCTTCTTCTGTGGGAATGCGAGTACCATTAGCAGAAACCTCAACTATTGTTTCCGCACACATCCGACCAGACTTAGCGGCGAAATAAATCCCTTCTCCAGAAGATTTAGTCACATAACCAGCAGCATCGCCTACGAGGGCAACTCTACCAACTACACGACGAGGGCGGGGATGTTCGGGGATCGGGTGTGCTTCCACCTTGATAATTTTACCGCCTGCTAATTTTTTAGCGGCGCGGGCTCTGATCCCAGCTTGTAGCTTTTTGATATCTGCTTGATTGACCTTCATCGTACCCGTGCCGACGGCAACGTGGTCGTATTTCGGGAATACCCAAGCGTAGAAGTCAGTGGAAACATCATCGCCGACGTACATTTCGGCTAAGTCTTCGTAGTAGCCCATCTTATCTTCTGGGAGGCGGATGCGTTCTTGGAATGCGATCGCATAATTATAATCCCCAGCATCAATCGCCTTAGCTACGCGAGAATTAGCACCATCAGCCCCAATTACCAAATCCACCTTCAGACTTTTCATCGTTCCCACCGCATTACCATCAGAGTGGTCGGCATAGTGGATAGTGTAGGCATCAGTACCGTTAGTGGGGATGTCCAGTTTGTGAACAGTACCATTAATCAGCTTAGCCCCCAGAGAAGCTGCCCGGTTTCGTAGGAAACTGTCGAGCACTTCCCGACGACACATCCCAATATATTCGTCTGGTTTTTCGATGTTGATGTCTACCTCTACATTTGAGGGAGAGATCATCTTCATCTTTCTTACCTGACGGTCAATAATCTCTTGGGGCAAGTCAAACTCGCTCACCATGCACAGCGGAATTGCGCCGCCGCAGGGCTTAGCATTGTCAAGCTTGCGCTCAATCAAATAAGTTTCAATGCCCGCTTTCACCAGCGTCTCGGCGGCACAGGAGCCGGCCGGGCCCGATCCAACAACAGCAACCCGTAGTGTCAAAGCTGTTCTCCCAATCTCTTTTGATATGGTTTCTAAGGTGAGTATGGTATCACAGACTTAGGGTTTGCTCGATACGAAGTCGGCTATTTGTATATGAAATAAAACAGAACTTAACATCTGGTAACAGTTACCCCTAATTAGGGCAATCAATTAGGACAATCAATTAGGGCGATCGCGGGGGAATTGCCCCTACATTGCACGCTCCCATCGAAACTTCCGTTCAGACTCTTGAATCTGCACATCATTAATACTTGCTTCACGTCTTTGCATCAATCCATTTTCTGCAAATTCCCACTGTTCATTACCATAAGCGCGATACCAATAACCAGAATCATCATGCCACTCATATTCAAAGCGCACAGAAATACGATTATCGGTAAAACTCCACAGTTCCTTTTGCAAACGATAGTCTAATTCTTTCGCCCATTTTCGTCTTAAGAAAGCCTTAATTTCTTCCCGTCCGCTGAAAAATTCGGCGCGATTTCGCCACTGAGAATCTTCTGTATAAGCTAAAGCTACTCGTTCAGGATCGCGAGTATTCCAGGCATCTTCAGCGGCTTGGACTTTTACTTTAGCAGTTTCTAAGGTAAAGGGTGGTATAGGTGGTTTTGTTTCCATAAAATTAATGTCCCAGATTGCTGCTGTTAACCCGTTCGAGCTTTTTGACAATCTTAGCTTTCTTAGCTTTGCCGTTAAAGTCGCGGAGGGAGTCCAACCACTTCAAGAAAGGAATTCTGCCCTTTGGGGTGGTATCGCGCTCGATCTCGCTCAATGGTCGATTCCATCTTGATTGTAGCCGCCGATCGCTCCAAATAATACAGCCGCCCTACACACCCCTTGACCACATAAGCTATAATTGTTAAGAAATCTTTAGTTAACGCTCTGAACGTCCCAGACGCAATTTATGAGTCTTCCCATTCGCAACATAGCTATCATCGCCCACGTAGATCACGGCAAAACTACCCTTGTAGACGCTCTACTCCGACAATCCGGCATCTTCCGTGAAGGGGAAGAAATTCCAGATTGCGTCATGGACTCCAATGACATCGAGCGCGAGCGTGGTATCACCATCCTTTCCAAAAATACGGCCGTTACCTACAAAGAAACTCTGATCAATATCGTTGATACCCCCGGACACGCTGACTTCGGTGGCGAAGTTGAGCGAGTGCTCGGTATGGTTGACGGTTGTTTATTGATTGTCGATGCCAACGAAGGGCCGATGCCACAAACTCGATTTGTGCTCAAAAAAGCCTTAGAAAAAGGACTGCGACCGATTGTTTTCGTCAACAAGATTGACCGCGAACGTGCCGATCCTCACAAAGCAGTTGATAAAGTTTTAGATTTGTTTCTTGAACTGGGTGCTGATGACGATCAGTGTGAATTTCCCTACTTATTTGGTTCGGGTTTAGCGGGTTATTCCAAAAAACACCTCGAAGATGAAGGGGTGGACATGAAACCTCTATTTGAAGAAATCTTAGACCACGTTCCGCCACCGGTTGGCGATCCAGAAAAGCCGCTACAATTGCAAGTTACGACTTTGGATTATTCCGAATATGTAGGACGAATTGTGATCGGCCGCATTCATAATGGTACGATTAAAATGGGTCAGCAAGCTGCTTTAATCACAGAAAGTGGCGCAATTATCAAATCCAAGATTACAAAATTAATGGGATTTGATGGTTTAAAGCGGATTGATATCCCGGAATCTTCTGCTGGTAATCTTGTTGCAGTTGCCGGTTTTGCTGAAGCGAATATTGGCGAGACAATTACTTGTCCAAACGATCCGCAAGCTTTACCCTTGATTAAGGTTGACGAACCAACTTTACAGATGACGTTTTCGGTGAATGATTCACCATTTGCGGGTCAAGAAGGGAAGTTGGTGACATCGCGACAAGTACGCGATCGCTTGTTACGGGAATTAGAAACTAACGTGGCTTTGCGCGTAGAAGAAACCGACTCTCCTGATAAGTTTTTAGTATCGGGACGCGGGGAATTGCACCTGGGTATTTTAATTGAAAATATGCGCCGGGAAGGTTACGAATTTCAAGTTTCTCAACCACAAGTTATCTATCGTGAAGTTGCTGGCAAAATCTGCGAACCTTTTGAGTGTTTGGTCTTAGACGTACCCGAAGAAGCTGTCGGTGGTTGTATCGAACGTCTCGGCCAACGCAAGGGAGAAATGCAGGATATGCACGTTGGTGGAAATGGCCGCACTCAAATAGAATTTTCAATTCCCGCACGCGGTTTGATTGGGTTCCGAGGCGAGTTTATGCGCTTAACTCGCGGCGCTGGAATTATGAATCATAGTTTCCTTGATTATCGTCCCCTTGGTGGTGAAATTGCCGCTCGTCGCAATGGGGTTTTGATTTCTTTTGAAGAGGGAATTGCCACTTATTATTCATTGCAAAATGCTGAAGATCGCGGTGTCTTTTTCATTACTCCCGGAACCAAGGTTTATCGGGGGATGATTATTGGTGAAAATAATCGCGGTGAAGATTTGGAACTCAATATTTGCAAGTCGAAGCAGTTAACTAATCACCGGGCCTCTGGCGGTGAGGAATTAGTACAATTGCAAGCACCTGTAGATATGAGTTTGGAGCGTGCTTTGGAGTATATTGGACCCGATGAATTGGTGGAGGTAACGCCTCAGTCAATTCGCTTGCGGAAGGTGAGTAGAAAGTTGGTGAAGCGTTAAAATTTAAGGGTGGGTAATTCCCACCCTTGGTTTTATTAGTAGGAAAGTCTGGCAGAAGTTATAAAGTTTAAAGATAAATACACTTTTTAAGTATAGCATTATAATCACACTAAAACGTGACCTAATTAGCTGAGTTTGTAAATCTTAACGACTAGGCGCGATTGCTCTCTCTCCTAATCCCAACAATATGTTTTAATAAATAATTACAGAAAACTTAAACCAGAGCATCCATGAGCCCTAAAACAATAGCAGTCATCAATTTTAAAGGTGGTGTAGGAAAAACAACAGTCAGTTGGTGTCTAGGAAAAGTGCTTTCCGAAGAAACAAACTGGCAAACTCTAATGTTTGACCTAGACCCGCAAATGTCATTAACTGAAGCCATCGGACTCAATGAAAATACAGGTCATTTAGATGACAAATTTGGTAAGTGGTACGAACGATCTATTAAGTATCGCCAAACAATTTACGATGCTCTAGAAGTCTTTAAAAAAGCTGGACAAAATTTTAAATTTCCTATAGGCATTGAAACGATCTACGAAATTGATGAGCAGTTACATTTTATCCCTTCAGTTGAAGAATTGTACTGGTTAGAACTTGAAGGATTTGAGGCAAAAAATGTTAAAGACTTCATCCGTAGGTTTGTTGGCAAAATTACAAATTCTTCCCATTTACCAAATTATGACTTTATACTTTTTGACTGTTCTCCTTCATTTAATCTACTTTCCTACAGCGTGCTTTCCTGCTGTGACTTGGTATTAATTCCTGTCAATCCTGATTATTTTGGTTCTAGAGGATTGAGCTTACTTCTCAATTCTCTCAAGAGGAGAATTGAACCTTTTCCTTTTCCAAAAATTGCTGTATTTATGAATAAAGCAAAAACCTACGGAGGTCTGCTGACAAATGAAGTACAATTTTATATGAGAGAAGATAAGAGAATTTGCGCGGAAGCAGCCGTAGAGAATAACATACAAATTAAGTTTTTAGAATCTACTATTCGAGAAACTGTGGGAATTAAACGGGCAATAAATGAAGGAGAATTGCCAGCAGACATAGTAACAGACTTTGACGAATTGTGGCGCGAATGTGCGGAGTACCTCAAATGAAGAAAGAAGAACTGTTTCAGCATGATGACGAAGAGATTGTAGAGCTAACTGACGAAATTACTGAACTTAAACTAATAATGCGGGAAGTTTCTAGGAAATTGACTCGTATTGAAACTAAGGTGAAGCGCGGATTAAATTCTGCCCCCAAAAACTCGGAATCAAAAGTATCTCAACTCTCTGTAGATGCTAACGAATCTGAAAATTTATCTCCTCAAAAAGTGCTAGAGATTTATGAAGAACTCCGTTTAAAAGCTAAAGACGGAAATGAGGAAGAAGTTAAGCAAAAATTGTCTGATATGAACTTAAACGATCTTAACCTTCTCTGCTGGGAATTAGGTGCATCTGTCAGAGGGAAAACCCACTCACGAAAAAAAATGCTTGATGCTATTCTTGGCAGAATTAAGCAGAGTTTGATGCTTTCACGACATATTGACCGTAAGATGCTGTAGCTAGTCCCTAGCTATAGTTTCCTGGGCAGCCAGCAGTGCCGTTGCCGCCACACTTGTCAATGGCTTAGAGAAAAAGTATCCTTGACCGTATTCGCAATTATGTAATTTTAACTGAGCTAATTGTTCAGCAGTTTCGACACCTTCGGCGATCGCATCCATCCCCAAATTGTGAGCCAGCATCACAATCGTCTGCACAATCTCCCCAATACCACTGCTAGGGCGAGCACGCCCATTCTTCCCCATCCTACTGACAAAAGAGCGATCGATCTTCAAAGTATTAATCGGAAAATGATGCAAGCGGCTCAAAGACGAATAACCAGTACCAAAATCATCAATGCACAACTGAATATTCAAATCCCTCAACCGCTTGAGGATTGTTCTAGCATTGCCCGCCCCCTCCGTAATCACAGTTTCAGTAATCTCCAACTTCAAACTACTTCCATCCAAACCAGTTTCCTGCAAAATTTGCTTAAATTTATCAATCAAATCAGGCTGCGAAAACTGTTGACCAGACAAATTCACACTAATAGCCATTGGCGGATTACACTGGAACTGTAACTGCCAATCCCGCATTTGGCGCGTCGCTTCCCATAGAACCCAAGTTCCCAAAGGAAGAATTAAACCCGTTTCTTCCGCAAGCGGTATAAACGACGAAGGCGAAACCAGCCCCCGATAGGGGTGTTGCCAACGCAGCAGTGCTTCAAAACCGCTAATCCTACCGTTTGCCAAGCACACAATCGGCTGGTAATAAACTTGAAATTCTTGAGCCGAAATTGCCCGCCGCAAATCATTTTCCAACTGCAACCGCGCCACAGCACCAGCATACATAGCCCCATCGAACACAGCAGAACGAGCCTTACCCCTGGCTTTAGCCTGGTACATAGCAATATCAGCATCCCGCAGCAAATCCTCAGCAGAATCGCGGATTGGCAATTGAGAATGGCGAATTGAGGAGAAATTACAAAGATCGTCGCAATTTCGATCTGTTTTAAATTTTAGAGTCTGCTTCCCTCCACCCGTCCAGAGTTGTAGAGTCTGCGTCCCCGCCTTGGTATCCCCCAAATCCCAATTCAGCACAATACCAATGCTAGTGGTGGTAAAGATTTCTAGTCCATCAATATTAAAAGGCAAAGTCAATTGTTTGTGAATGCGATCGGCTACCTCGATCGCACTATTAGCATCTTGAATACCTTCAAGCAAGATGGTAAACTCGTCTCCTCCCAGCCGCGCAATAGTGAAAGAGGCTGCATCGATCGCACTAGAAGCATTAATTTCTGCTACTTGCTCGTCATTTTCCGGTTGTTGACTTTCCCCCAGCACACTCTGCAATCGCTGAGCGAAAGCTATTAGTAATTGGTCGCCCATCATGTGACCCAGACTATCATTGATCACCTTAAAGCGATCGAGATCTAAAAACAGCACTGCAAACCAATAGTCTGAATTTTCTTTAGATCGTTTAATCGCAAGATTTAGGCGCTCCATAAACATCAACCGATTGGGCAAACCAGTTAAAGCATCGTGAAACGCATTGTGCAGGAGTTCGTCTTCTACTCGCTTGCGTTCGGTGATATCTTCGATAATGCCTTCGTAATAGAGTAGTTCGCCGTTGTTCCCCCGCACAGCACGGACACTTTCAGAAACCCAAATCGGTTGACCATCAGAGCGGTAAACTTGAGACTCAAACTTAGAAACTTGGTCATCCAATTGCATCTGACTCGTAAACTCAGCACGCCGATACGGATCGAGGTAAAGTTTAGCGTTGGCGGTGAGTTTTTCGATCAATTCAGCAGCGTTACTGTAGCCGTAGATCCTTGCTAAAGCAGGATTAGCACTGAGGTAGCGCCCGTTAGGGAGAGTTTGGAAAATGCCCTCAACAGCATTTTCAAAGATGCTTCGATATTTCTCTTCTGCTTGGCGTAAAGCTTCCTCTGTTCGCTTGTACTTAGTTACATCTCGCGCTACTAAGAGTACCGAATCGTTTAATATTGGCGAAACTGTGACTGCAAACCATATATCCGTATTGTCAACCAGCAAAGTATATTCAAATTGGACAGTTTGCTGAACTTCTAGGGCATGATGGATGTAGCCAAGAAATGTGTCCGCTGTTTTTTTGTCTAAGACTTCATGTAGAGTTTTGCCGAGAAGTTCGGAAGCTGGTCGATCGAGTAGAGAGGGATTTGTCGAGGCAATTTTGAGGCAACGACCTAAGCGATCGCGCACAGTAATTATGTCAGTCATCGCGGCGAACAAGGCCTTGAGTTCGGCTTCAGAAGCACGCAAATGTTCTTCAGCCATTTTGCGCTCAGTGATATCAATCCCAACGGTAAACGCTGCTCGATCTCGGTCGTACTTTTGAGCAACAACTAAGTAAGTGCGAGTGATACCATTAGCTTCTAACCTGACTTCGGAAACAGCTTCGCGATCGCTCCTAGCAAAAAACTGGCGCACTAACTCAGTAAACTCATTGTTGCCATTGAGAAAGCCGATTTCTTTACCCTGAAAATCCTCTGGGGATAATTTGCACGCAGCAGCCAAATGTCGGTTTACCCCCAGATAGTTTAAATCTGAGCTAATCCAAGAAACCATTCCTGGCACCGCTTCCAAAATCGCTTGTAGTTGCTCGTTTGCCAATAGCAGAGCTGCTGTTGCCCGTTCCACTGCTTCCCGCGATCGCGCGGGAGCTTGTACCAGCACGAACACCAAAATCCCAGTCAGTATCGCCAAAGATCCCCCGCCCAGCCTCAGCCATCGAGAGGTAGGAGATTCCCTCGGCCATCCCCCTACCGGAATTGCTGCCAATTGCCAAGAACCATTGGGTAACGATACCTCTAAGGCAACTGGATTTTGCTCGAAAACCGACGCATCCCCGTAAAATACTGCCCCACTAGCCCCTAGGCCGTCCTGGCCTCGGAGAGCATAATGTAGGGAGGATGGTGAAGATTTATCTCCCCGCGCTCCCCTGCTCCCCCGCTCAAGAGCTCCCCCGCTCAAAAGATCCAAACCTGCCTCTGCCAGGAGAGTATGCTTGTTAATAATGATCGTTGCCAAACCCCAGTAGGGGCCGCCTTTAGGTATACCCTCCTTTGGCGTGATAAAAATCGGAGTGTGGCTGATGAATACCCCAGTACCATCGCTCCAGTGAACTGGCCCAGCAACTACAGTGCTTCTAGTATTAATAGCCCGCGCGATCGCCTCTCGTTCCTGCGATTTCTCTAAAAGGTTGATCCCCAGTGCCATTTTCTTCTCTGGCGGATAGATATGACTGATCGCCGTATCTTTAGCCAATTCGATAATACGGATGCCTGTTTGTTTTGCCGCCAGCACCCTAGCCAGAGATTCAAATTCCTTCGAGCCAATATCAGGATGAGTTGAGACATGAGCCACCAATCCTTCTGTGAGAAACAACCGCGAGTTCAGAGCACCTTCAAGCCGAGCACGTGCCGTACTGACTTGATTGAGAGCATCAATACGTCTTTGTTCGCGGAAACGCTGCTGTTCTGAGCGATCCAATACCCAAACCCCAGCAAGAATCGTTACCATTGCCGATACCGCTGCTAAGTAAGGCAAAGCTCTAAAATTCATAACCCTGTTGTCAATCCTATAAATACGCCCGCCACCATTAGCTATCTTGGATTACCTCTGCCTCCTACCTCCTGCCTCCTACTATAAAACTGTGGTTTCTAGCTTGACACAGGTACACTAATCACATTGTGGCCGAGAAATCGTGAGATTGCTGCGACTTGTAGCAGGAAATCTTAAAAAAAAGTAATATTTGCCCAGTTTCGCCTAACATCGAATGTCACTTAGCATAACTAAAATGTCTTTTGCTTTATTCAGAAGGTACTTAATCCCTTACCTATTCTTGATCCCAGCTCTACTTGCCTTGGGTTTAACTGTCTTATGGCCAGCTATGCAAGCTTTTTACCTCAGTTTCACCGGCTATGAATATGACTTAACCCAGTCGCCACAGTGGGTTGGGTTAAAAAACTTCCGAAAGCTCTACGCCGATCCGGTTTTTTGGCAGACTTTGCGAAACACGCTACTATACCTGATCTCCGTAGTTCCTGTCATGGCGATCGCTCCTTTAGGACTGGCAATTTTAGTCAACCAAAAACTGCGCGGAATGCACTGGTTTCGAGCCGCATTTTATACTCCTGTGGTAATTTCAATGGTTGTGGCTGGACTTGCCTGGAAGTGGCTGTATGCGGAAAATGGATTGCTCAATCAATTGGGGCAATTATTTTCCTTTCCTCCTATTCCTTGGCTCTCCAGTCCTAATTTAGCGCTTTTTAGCGTTATGGCTGTTACCATCTGGAAGGGCTTGGGCTATTACATGGTAATTTATTTGGCAGGCCTGCAAGCAATTCCACTGGAACTCTACGAGGCCGCTGCTATTGACGGTTCAGATGGCTTCCGCAAGCACTGGGATATTACTTTACCATTGATGAAACCCTATCTGGTGCTAGTAGCAGTAATTTCTGCTATCTCTGCTACAAAAGTCTTTGAAGAGGTATATATTATGACCCAAGGAGGGCCACGTAATAGTTCTAAGACTATTGTTTATTATCTTTATGAAAGGGCTTTTCAGGATTTAGAAATTAGCTATGCTTGCACAATTGGTCTGGTGTTATTTTTGATAATTTTAGGGCTGTCAATTCTGCAATTTACTATTCAGAAATCAGCGCTAGGAAAAGTAGATAATTAAGCTACGATATGCTAATTAAACAACTTGAATTAGACGACTAATTTCTCGGTAACGGATAATAATCTTCTTCTTTCAGCAAAAAATAGTATAAAATGTATTTGTAAGGTTTGGCAGATGAAACAATTGTTAAATTTATCAAGGTCTAGTATTAAGGAATGTCCATGTTGTGGTAAAGGGCGGCGCTATTTTCTGAAATCTCTATTGTCAGGTGCGATCGCATTTACTGTACTTCAAGCAGCTCAACCTGCTAGAGCTCAAGAACTGGAAGCTAAAGCGCTAGTTCTCAGTTGCATAGATTTTCGCTTTCTAGCAGCGGAAAAATATTTTTTATCTTTGCAAAATTTAGGTAATAATTATGACTGGACTGCTTTAGCTGGAGCATCTCTTGCTTTGGCTGGTTTTCCTAGTGGTGCAGATAATCAAGCCTTTTGGGATCAGTTAAAATTTTCCTACACACACCACCACATTAAAAAAGTAATCATTATAGACCATCAAGACTGTGGAGCTTATGCCGTTAAAATTGACCCGGAGTTGAGCAAAGATCCTGAACGAGAGTTACAAATGCACACGGATTACTTGAATCAAGCTTTTTGGGCAATTCGGGAGCGCTATCCTGACTTAAATATAGAGCTTTATTTTGTTAATTCTAATGCTGAAGTTAAACCTATTTTGCCGATCGCTCAGACTTCAACAACTACTAGCGAGACCTAAAGGTAGACAGAAACCCTGTATTGTCAAGCTTTCCAGGTAAAAATTTGTACCTCACCTTTTTGATAAAGGCTATATATGACGATCGCAAATGCAGTCAGGATATTTCCTATCAGTATAGAAATTCTCAGCTTGTAAAGTCTCGTTAAGAGTTTTAACAAAATGTGTAAAATCAAACCAAAACTCAAATAGACCCTTAACCTAGAGATTTATAGTAACTAACACCCCCGAATTTATGAATAACCTCCATAACTATCGCCTCAAATGCACGCTCACTTTCGGTGACATCTACGGTCAAATCATTGCTTGGCTAATTGTCATCTTCCTGAGCCTAGCATCCTCACTAGCTTTGTGGAGCAGCGCCCGCCAAATCTACGCCCTAGCCACTGTAGGTATAGTTTTAGTGCTGTCTCTGCCCTTTTTGCTGTTTGCCTTTGTCACCACCCTCCTCAATCACATTGAAGTAACGGCTATAGACCCGGCCACCGAACCCCAGGCCACTATTACGGGAACTATGCCCAATCATAAGCCAGCCGAAGCAATTGGCTGATCGAATTTTAGATTTGGGATGGAGTATACCGTTAACCGTTAACCGTTAACCATTAACAATTAACGGTTTTCTCTGCTTGCTTCAGATAAGGGACTCACAACTGTAGTATGGGGGACACTCCACAAGGATTTGATGATTGCACCGCCGATTATTCCTGCTGTAGCGCTCAAAGCTAATACTAATCCTACGGGAATTTTAATTGATTGAAAAAAGAGAAAGTTTAAGGATACTGGGGTGGCATTTTGTACTGAGAAAATTGCGATCGCGCTTACCCAGGCAGCTACAATTAAACTAATAAAGAGATGGGGAATAGTTTTCATAAAAAAAGAGAATTGGGGGTGGGAATTAAGGTTGAGATTAAACTCCTGTGGGTTTCAACTGGTTGATAATATTTTCCATCTCTTGCAGAATTTGGGATTGTTTTTCCACAGAGTTAGTTTCTAGATAAACCCGCCAGAGAGGTTCAGTCCCGGAAGGCCGCATCAGCACCCAGCCGCCATCTTCCAAATATAGTTTAATCCCGTCTTTATATCCTACTTTTTTAACTTTAACTCCAGCGATGTCTGTCGGGGGGGTGCGCGTGAAATATTCTATAATTGCTGCCTTGTAAGTGTCATTTAGGTGAAAATCGATCCGCTTTTCATATAAAGGGCCACCTGCTTCTGTTACGGCTTCTTCTACTAACTGAGATAAGGGTTTGCCTTCGAGCGCGATCGCTTCTGCTACCAGCATACCAGCTAAGATACCGTCTTTTTCAGGAATGTGACCCAATACGCTCAAACCTCCAGATTCCTCACCGCCAATGAGTACCGCCGTTTCCCGCATTTTGGCACCGATATATTTAAAACCTACTGGCGTTTCGTAAATTTCTAAACCGTACTTAGCGGCAAAATTGTCTAACAGGTGTGTAGTCGCTACTGTGCGAACGATCGCACCCGTTTTGCCCTTATTCTTAATTAAATGCCGTGCTAGTAGCAATAATACTGAATTCGGAGCTAGGACATTTCCCTTCTCATCAACTATACCAAAGCGATCGCTATCTCCATCCGTCGCCAAACCCAAATCCGCTGCATCTTTCTTTACAGCCTCTACTAAGCATTCTAATTGCTCTCCCTTTGCTTCTGGCATCCCACCGCCAAACAGCACATCCCGCCAGCAATGGAAAGTCTCGATTTCACACCCGCAGTGTTCCAAAACTGTATCCAAATAACCGCGAGAAGTCGAGTAGAGAGCGTCATACTTTACCTTCAATTTAGCAGCACGAATTTGCTCTACATCTATCAGCGTGTAAAGAAATTTTAGATAATCTGGTTTCGGGTCAAATGTAGAGATTTTATCCCTAATTTTGCCTAACGGCTCTCCATCAGCAGCCTCCGCAATATGCACCGAAATCGGATCTGTAATTTCTGGGGTGGCGGGGCCTGCGTAGTCAGGAATATACTTAATACCACAGTAGGGTGCAGGGTTATGACTTGCCGTGAACATTAAGGCACCAGCCGAGTTTAAACACTTGGCACTGTAAGCAATGACTGGCGTAGGACAATCTCGCTCCGCCATCTTGACATTCCATCCTAAATCTGCTAGAACTTCAGCGGCACTGCAAGCAAACTGGTCAGCCAGAAAGCGGGTATCGTAGCCGATTAAAACTGGACGATCTTTAGTATAAGCAGTTTCTAGATAGCTGGCGATCGCCCGCGTTACCTTCCGCACGTTGGCAAAAGTAAAATCATCCGCAATAATCCCCCGCCACCCGTCAGTCCCGAATCCGATCTTAATTTTAGTATTACTAGCACTCATCTTTACCACTCCCTTTCCCTCACTTTGTTAATGGTACAAGCAGCTTAGCAATTAGAGACGTGACCGCCGAGATTTTTATCCTCAATCAGAGCAAATTACCGTTGTAGCGAGGAGACCTTGAGGACATTAGCTTGAGTAATGCGTTCTTAACTCTAGCTATTATTTACTTAAAGATTGCATCTATCTTAAGAGGTATCTTTTATATAAGATTTGCTTGAATGCTAATATTTAATTTTTTATTTACAATTTAGCCGTAGATGTGTTAACTTTTATTAAGTAAACGCAGCGATAAAGTTAATCACCTACGAAAAACTCCAGCAAATCCTGCTAATTTGGCTTTCAATATTCAGCCAACAAGGTAAAAATACCCAAAAAAATAGCGATCCTGATATCTTGCTTAAGATATTGCTGGAAACAGAGATTGTCACTTAAAGTAAGTGAGATAAAGTTTCTTGATTAAAGTTCTGATTCGTAAATACATTCACAAGGGTGCACAGACAAGAAACTTTTGTATTTTAAAACACATTCGCAGTTAAGCCAAATGGCTGATGACTTGTAGCATAATGGCGGGTGAAGATTCTTAAAGAAATGTGAAACTATTGAAGTTAAGAAGCTTAAAGGGTGAGCTAGTCGATCGAACGATGGTTTTCTTTACACACAAAATCGAGGGTTTTAATGAGCAACATCTCACAATCTAAAGTACCTCTGCCTAAAGAGGTAAATAGGGAGCTAGTAGCAAGTCTAGTGCCACATTCTCAACTCCTCAACAGTCCAGAATTAACTACGAACGGTAAATTTTCCGAGTCGAACGTTTCTTCTATGGCAGTTAACTGGGCGAAGAAGTATTACACTACAGTTGGGGCTCACGAGCAGCGGCAGCTTAAAACTCGTGGAAATCAGCAATTACAGGAATTTGAGGGAAATCGGGCTAGAACCGTTGATAAACTGACGGATACCCTCAAAGTAGCCAGCGACATAGCTTGGGGCAAAGTGCAAACTCTTTTAGGGCAAGATATAGAACGTCACGCCATCAGTCCCGACTTAATTAATCCGTCGCAAATTACTGCCGATGCTCGTAAATTATACGCAAAAGCAATTGATGCCTATGCAGAGGAAGAATCTCCTTCTCGCTTATCGGTAGTAGTGGGTAGAGATATCATTGAACTGCGAAGCAAATACTCCCAAGCAGATCCCCTAGTTCTGGGATTTGTGACAATGGAGTTTCATTATCTCAGTCAATTTTTATTAGAGAGTCTTTCCCAGACCGAGCAATTGCAGTTAGTACCTTACTTCAAAATTATAGATGATTACTTGCACATACCTTTTGGAGAAATCCAAGCCGTCGCAGGCAATCACGATCGCAACTCAAAAGCTCTAATAGCAGTGCAGCATTTGTTGCAGAATACTACTCAAATTGCTAGTATAGTCTACGATCGCGTCAGTTCTCAACATCAGGGCTACCGCAGCAGTAGCGGCTATCTGACCGATACAATGGTAAAACTTTCCAGCATCCGGGATGTAGAGATTTTTCAAAGCTACTTATGCTTGTGCGCCCTAGAAGGCAGTATTCGGCCAGTACAACAGGAACTATTTCCCCTCTGCGTGATGTTATATCCCAGACTGCACGTAAGTTGGAAATTAGTGCAAGATATGCTGTTAGTTTTGTTATGGGAAATCCATGACCGTCTAGCTCCTGAAGATGTGATGGTATTTTTACCATATCTACGAACGCTGACTGAAATGTTTTCCGATGAGGTGTTTCAAAATTAAATGGAAGTTACAATTTTCGGTGTTATGACTCTGGGTGTTTTGGGTGTTGTGAATATGAGTCGATACTATGTAAGGGTTGGTTTAGGGTGAGATTTATTTCCTAAACCTTCCTTACAAATTCACAAATATTTTAGCTATATAATTACCTTAACAGTTGCTATAAAAGCTATTTTACTAATTATAAGACTTACGCACATTTTACGTAACGCCGCCCTCTGGGCGGTAAATAAACCGCCCAGAGGGCGGCGTTACAAACAATGTACGTAAGTCATATAAATTATTTAATTATCATTCCT
>NZ_JARFTR010000303.1 GCF_029167235.1 Kamptonema sp. UHCC 0994
TAGCTATCAAGTTTCAATGTCCAATAGTCTGTGAAGAATTAGACTTTACAACCAAGAAAGAGCAACTTAGGGAGCGTGGCAATAAATACGCTCGGATGCTATCAAGTTGGGCTTATTCTGAGTTTTTTAAGTTGTTAAACTCAATACTTTCTAACAGGGGTGTCGAGCTTTTAACGGTCAATCCTGCTTATTCTAGTATTATTGGCTTGGTCAAATATCTCAGGATGTATGGATTGGCTAGTGATGAATCGGCGGCGTTAGTTATCGGCCGTAGGGGAATGAAATTATCGGAAAAAATACCAGGCTCCTTAACCGCCTTTGTTGAGGTGAACTCAAGTAAGCACGTTTGGAGCCTGTGGAATCAACTTAATAAAAAAATCAAGCAATCTGGAATAATAACTAATAGACACGGTTATTATTCTAACTCTAACTGGGATTTCCTGGGCAACCTCGACATTGAGGAAGCGTAAGCGATAGGAAAGATTGCTTAAGAAACTTAAACCGCTGAGTCTTGCTAGGTTTGCCTAGATTTTTAAAAGCGGCTTCTAAACCATAATTCTTGATAGAAAGTGTGGACTTTGATTAGCTATTCCCTTCTTCCCTGAGCATCAGAGCATTGGAGCATCGTAGCCCCTTTCCCCTATTCCCCTATTCCCTTCTTCCCCTAGTCCCTAGTCCCTAGCCCCTAACCCCTTCTTCCTCTAGCTATAAATGTGTTGACTCTCACTCTCTTAGACCCCCAAAAACAGACTCCTCTGCAAAGCTGGATCTTTGATAGCGAGTCAATCATTCGCATTGGCAGAGCCCCAGAAAATCACGTTGTTATTCCCGATCCCTTAGTATCTCGGCAACACCTAGAATTGCGAAAAATTGATAATTCTGCATCTAACAGCACTTGGTTGCTCGTTAATCAGGGTACAAATGGGACTTTTATTAATGGTGTCTTGATATCTCAAGGTACAGTCTCGAACGATTCCCTGATCCAGCTAGCGCGAGGTGGGCCCATCCTGAAATTCCAGGTGAGTTCAGACATATTGGCTAATTTGCCGAATCGCCAATCCCCCATTCCCACTCCTAAACTCCTCCCTGTTTGTCATCACATTGGCAACCCGCCGGGAACTTTATTCTGCATCCACTGCGGTAAACCAATTAGCGTGGAACGCACGATTCGCCAATATCAAGTATTGCGAACTTTAGGTCAAGGGGGGATGGGGACTACAACTTTAGCCTGGGATAGTAATAAGGCGCGATCGCAACAGCCCGGAGTTCCCCCCGCCGCATCTTTGGTAGTCCTCAAGGAAATGAATGCGGACATGGCCCAAATCGCCAAAGCTCAAGAACTTTTTGAAAGGGAGGCCCGCACCCTTAAAGCACTAAATCATCCCGGTATTCCTCAGTTTTTTGACTTTTTCGTGGAAGGGGGAAAGAAATACTTGGCAATGGAGATGCTTCACGGTCAAGATTTAGAAAAACGCATTTATCAGCGGGGGCCTGTAACTCCCCAACAGGGGATCGAGTGGATGATTCAAACCTGCGAGGTGTTGGAGTACATCCACTCGCAACAGCCCCCGATTATTCATCGAGACATCAAGCCTGCTAATTTGCTGGTACGCCACCGTGACAACGGCATCACGGTACTCGATTTTGGTGCTGTCAAAGAAATAGGCACGCCCGCTGGTACTCGCATCGGTGTTGAGGGCTACACCGCCCCGGAACAAGACCGGGGTCAGCCGCTAACTCAATCGGATTTGTATGCTATTGGCCCAACACTAATTTTTTTGCTAACGGGGGAAAGCCCCCAAAAGTTTTACGGTAAGAGAGGTCGGGATTTCGGGTTCAACGTGGAAAGGGTTCCAACGATCGCGCCGAAATTACGGACTTTAATTGCGCGGACAACAGAGCCGAAACCAGGCGATCGCTATCCTACAGCTAAAAAACTGGCTGAAGCTCTAACAGGCTGCCTTTAGAAAACTTTTTTAGTCTTCATCCCAACCTTCGACAACTAGCAACTCGCTAACGGGGTCTTGCATTGAAAAATCAAACTCTTGGAGTTGTTGTTTCCAGTACGGCCAATCGTCTCCGTACAGTAAAGCAATTTTCCACAGACTATCTGTCGGTTTGATGATATTCGATTTCACAAGTGAATGCACCTGACGCTGAAATTTGACCATCGGGTGTAAAACCTGCTGGGTCATAGTACCTCTTGAATTTTTTAAATCTTCTGTAATCAAGACTTCTCTGCTCTCACTTTTTGCCGATGTGTAGATTTTTGTTGAGAAGTCACCATCTAATCTTTTAGCGTACTACCGTTACTTTTGACAAGTAGGTATAAGTAAGACTGAAGATTAAAGGCTAACCTCAAAGAATTAATCATGGAACTGAGAAGAAAACTTTTAAACTTTTTAGTCCTTTTGAGAGAACTTTTGCTGTGAGGCGGGGGTTTCAACCCTGCCGGACGGTCGGTTTAAGCTTAAGTTGATACCAGCAGCGCCCATCCTACTACTGGGTACTAGAGCCAAATTTCTTTACCCTCCTCTGTAAACCGTACCTGTTTAATCTGCCATCCTCGATTCCCGATTAGGGTTTGGCGCAGACCACCAAACAAGGCTAACTGTTCGCAGTTGGAGAGAGAGGCTAATTGGCGTTTGGAGTTGGGAGGAATACGTAAATCTATTATAGCTAAACTTTTATGCCGATCCAGAATTACCCGATAACTCAAGTCAAAGTCGGTAGTGTACTGTTGTTCTAGCACCTTTGCCACTGCTGCCTCAATGGAGTGTTCTACTGGAAGAGTGACATTTTCAGAAATCAAAGCTTGACACTGGCTGTCTACTTCATAAATCTTGGCTGTCACAGTATCGGGAGCCGCTGGAGCCTCAAATTCTGGCAGGATTTGGGGAGGAAAACTTTCAGGCTTTGGCGTGGCTGTGGGTGATGGGATGGGGGGGATAGATTCTCCGATCTCAGGGGGTAGCGCCGTGCAACTATTTAAGCTAAATATAATCAGGCTGGCGGCAAAGGCCGCCTGGTATTGTTGGATACTGTTCATAAATAAACCACCAAACTCTTTACATGGATTCGGTGGGGTTTTCAACAGCTCCGCAGGAAAAAGTAGTTAATCCAAAATCTAAAATCTAAAATCTAAAATGGCTATGGTTTGGACTCGTCGCCACATTCTCTCTCTTGCTGATTTTACTCCCAATGAATACGACGGGGTACTACAAACTGCTGCGAGTTTTAGAGAAGTGCTTGGTCGCCGCACAAAGAAGGTGCCGGCGCTACAAGGTCAAGTAGTGGCTAATTTATTTTTTGAGCCTTCCACTCGGACTCGTAATAGTTTTGAGTTGGCGGCGAAGCGTTTATCGGCGGATACGTTGAATTTTACGCCAGGAAGTTCTTCTCTGAGTAAGGGGGAGACTATTTTAGATACGGCGAAGACTTATTTGGCGATGGGAACGGATATGATGGTAATTCGCCACGAGCAGGCTGGAGTACCGATGGCGATCGCGCAGGAAATGGATCGTTTAGGAGCGAAAGTTAGCGTACTAAATGCCGGAGATGGTCAGCACGAACATCCTTCTCAAGGTTTGTTAGATTTATTTACTATCTGTTCGCTCTTAGATGCAGAAAGCCCTCGTCTAGAACTTTTAGCTGGTAAAAAAATTGCTATTGTTGGCGATATTCTGCATTCGCGGGTAGCTCGATCTAATATTTGGAGTTTAACTGCAACGGGAGCGGAAGTTCATTTGGCGGGGCCACCTACTTTGTTACCATTATTATTTGGTGAGTGTGGGAATGGTAGGGAAGGCAAATTATTTTTGCATTGGAAAGTTGAACCTGCTTTGCAAGATGCCGATTTTGTGATGGCGCTACGGCTGCAAAAGGAACGGATGGGTCAGCATTTGTTGCCGAGTTTGCGGGAATATCATCAGTTGTTTGGCATTACGCGCGATCGCCTTAAACTCTGCAAACCTCATGTTAAAGTTTTACATCCGGGCCCTGTTAATCGAGGTGTGGAAATTAGCTCAGACTTAATGGATGATGCCCAATTTAGTTTGATTTCTCAACAAGTTACCAGCGGCGTTGCTGTGCGGATGGCTTTACTCTATTTGATGGGGGGAGGTAAGCTTCATTAATTCAGGACTTACGTATTACTTAACGTAACGCCGCCATCTTGGCGGTGACTTGACCGCCAAGATGGCGGCGTTACGGGTACTTTGCGTAAGTCCTAATAAAGAAAGAAGAGAAATTCCATCACGATCGCGACATTAGCACCATCAGTATTAGGGGTATAACTACGGCGAATTACCCCGGCTGCGAGAGGATGTACTTGAGGCACATAAAACCAGTCTGGAGCTTTGACTACAATCTTTTTATTGACAGTGGCGACTAGCCCCAAATTCGAGCCAATTAGCATTTCTGACTGGATATGTCCTGCGGCTCCCAGTGCATCGGTGAGGCCAGCCGCGAGAGAAGGTTGTTGAATATTTTCCACCGGATCGTCGGGTAATACGAAGTTAGCTGGTAGGGGTTCCCAGGTGACGCTTGGTGTTTTAATAGATGGGGCTTCGAGTACCATTATATTAACCCTCAACCAAAAATTTTGTGCAAATTTGTCTATACTAACATTAACTCAAATTGCTAGTTATTGTACAAAAAAAGCCCACTGAGTGGGCTTAGCAAAGTTCAACTAATTCTGACAATTCAATTAGTTATAGCAGGGGCGACATTTATACCCACCGCAGGAAGAAGAAACGTGACCGTAGCCTAGCCATTGGGAAGCTACCCAGCCACCACCTTTGATTTGAGCCCAACCATTTTTATAACGACCAGTTAGGCGGACATGAGTGCCGTTGTGTAGTTTACGCCCTACGCAATATTCGATTCCAGGGCCACAGCGGACATTGAGGCGACCGCCATTAGTGCTGACATAGGCGGCGTGGGCTTCAGCAGGTACGGCCATTACGGATACTGCAACTGCAAGACCTGCAAGACCGATCCATGCAGAACTAGGAATTTTCAGGCCTAACTCCTCAAGGGATCTTAGCTTAGGCTCCGAGTCCAGATTTTCGTAGGCAACGTAGGAATGGGTAAATGCTAATGTTTCCATAATTTCCTGATTTAACGTTACATTGGTCTAGCTAAACTCACGTAAAAATCCTTATTTCAAAAGAATTGCCTATGGGTCAGAGGACACATTAGCAAAATTGCTTGTTGTTTGTTTTTTTGAATTTTAGGGAATTTTACTGAGGAGCGACAGACAACACCATAACACTTACCTTGTTTCTTGCAAATAAAAATCCAATAAAATTTACAAATCCTCAAGATCAATTTGCAAAACCGACAACTACGATTTTTATCAGCACTGATTTTGAGCGATTGATACAGGATCGCTCAAAATAAATTCAAGCTCAGTTGCATCACCACCATTGCTAACCCATGAATACAGTCACAATTTCCCTAAACACTATTTCCTCAGATCGCCATTCCAAAGATAGTTTTGCCATCACTTTTGCTCCGTTATCAGTGGAAGAAATATATAATTTAGCAGATGACGCGGCTAATGGAGCTGTGGTAATGATGAGCGGTACTGTACGCAATCAAACTGATGGTAAACCTGTAGTTGCTTTGGAGTATCAAGCTTACGAACCGATGGCTGTCCGAGTATTCCAGCAGATCGCAGCCGAGATTCGCCATCAGTGGCCAGATGTCAATCGGGTGGTAATTCACCACCGCGTTGGGCGATTGGAGATTGGCGAAATCAGTGTATTGGTGGCTGTTGGCTGTCCCCACCGTTCAGAAGCTTTTGCAGCTTGCCAATACGGGATCGATACTTTGAAACACAATGCCCCGATCTGGAAAAAAGAATTTTCTAGTGACGGTTCAAGCAGTTGGGTTAGTATAGGAGCGTGCGAAGCTAATTGTTAGATGTTGAGGTCTTGTTGACAGCAAACTGCAACCGAGATATCAAGGTTTGCGACAATTAGGGAACTCACGCATTCAGGGGTGCGTCATTAAAAGCGGAAAGTGTGACAAGCGAATTTCCGCCCATGAGTCATTTTATTTCTGTACCCTGGTCTACGGTTGAGGCGACCGTTCCTCAAGTGCAATTGCCAGCCGAAAAACTTTCTAACTATGATTTGGTCTTGCGTTGCCAAGAAGGGCTGCGCCCCGATCGCGTGGCTTTTTCCGAACTGCTGCGTCGCTATCAGTCTCACGTCGAGAGGGTTCTATACCACTTGGCACCGGATTGGCAAGATCGGGCAGATTTGGCTCAGGAGGTCTGGATTCGAGTCTACCGGAATATTAAGCGCTTGCAAGAGCCTGCTAAATTCCGAGGTTGGCTCAGCCGCATTGCCACAAACTTGTTTTATGATGAGTTGCGAAAACGCAAGCGGGTTCGTCCCCCAATGTCTCTGGATGCTCCCCGCTTCCTAGAAGATGGGGAGATGGATTGGGAAATTGCAGCGGACTCTCCGGGGCCTGATGAAGATTTGACAACTAGGGAATTTTACGATCAGTTACACGAAGCGATCGCAGATTTGCCAGAAGTATTCCGCACGACTATTGTTCTTAGGGAAATCGAAGGGTTAGCCTATGAGGAAATAGCGGAAATTACTGGTGTTTCCCTGGGAACTGTGAAGTCAAGAATTGCTCGTGCTCGCCAGAGACTTCAGCAACAATTGCAAAAGTATCTGGATGGTCGGTAGTTTAGGTGTTTGAGACGGTAGTGTGAGGTTTTGGTAAAGTTTTCCTTTGACTCCAAACTTCTCTTTTAAGATCGTAACTAAAGGATATTTTGCTGAGTAACAAGCGTGTGAGTTCCGAAATCTGATGAGGTGGTGTGGCTATGAATTCTAACTTTGAGTCTGATAAAAATCACAAACAGCACTTCCTACGGGATTCACTCGCTGGGAATTCAGCTCCTAACAATCAGCGGCAGGGTGCTATAAATACCATGATGCGAGATCGGTTTGAATTGCTTAGTGCTTACCTTGATGGTGAAGTGACGGCTGCTGAACGCCGCCAAGTTGAAGAGTGGCTGGCCGCCGATCCCTCGGTTCGCGGCTTGTACGATCGCTTGATTTCTTTGCGACACGGCTTGCAGGAGATGCCTGTACCGGTTGTACAGCAACCTGCACAAGATTTGGCAAATCTGGTTTTCCAACAAGTTGACCGCAGGCGGAATCGGACTCTGGTTTGGGCGGGAGGTGCGATCGCAGCGATGTTTGTAGCGATGATGTCGGGTGTGGTATCTGACCAAAAATTATTTACTCCCCAGTTGGCCGGAGCTCCGGTACCTGCGACTGCTGACGGTTTGATGCTCGCTTTGAATGAGCCTGTGGTTGATATAGTGAATCCTAATGATTTGATGCTAACTGTAAATGAGCCTGTGGTAGAAATTCCCAAGCCGCGTTCAGGAACCTCGACAAGGCAGTAATAGTTAACTGTTAACGGTTAACTGTTAACTGTTAACAGTAATGGCTAATGGCTGATTGCTAATTGCTAATTGCTAATTGGAGGTAAAGTAATTAATCACTATATGGAGATTTTGTTTTAAGCGATCGCTAAAAATTAGCGATCTCGTAATGATTTGTAATTCAACGGAAGTCGCGGCGTTTTTAGGGTATTTTTTATAAAAATTAGCCTGACATCCGGCTAGCGGGTGAATTATTCTGGAATTTAGTAAAGTTCACCTCAGAGGAGTAAAGATAGATGAAAGTCACCTGGATGACTCGTTTAATGCGAATTTCTCTTGCAGCTCTACTATTCACTGCTGCATCCTTACCAGCTACACTCGCACCTGCCGCCAGCGAACCTGCACAGAGACAAGCTCAAGCAGGCCAGAAAAAGCGCCTCGTAGTTATGGACTTTGACTATGGTACCAGTAATAGTTACTACAGCTCTTACAGAGGCGTAGGAGCAGCTAAAGGCATTAGCGAAATGCTGATTAATGAACTTGTGAATAATGGCACATACACCATAGTCGATCGCAGCAAACTAGAGCAGGTTCTCAGACAGAAAAACCGCGTAGCATCAGTTGATGCTGCCACAGCAGCAGAAATCGGCAAGGAACTAGGTGTAGACGCGGTACTCATCGGTACTATTACCCGATTTAACGTCGATAAGCAGTCAGGTGGTGGCGGTGGTTTTATGGGAATAGGCGGCAGTTCTTCTAAAACTAAAGCCAATGTCCAGATTGATGCGCGGCTCATTAGCACTACTACTGGTGATATCCTGGCTACTGCTAAAGGCATAGGAGAAGCAGATCAAAGCGAAAGCAGTGTTTCTGTAAGGGGTATTAGCGGTAGTTCTTCCAGTGGCAGTAATGAGGACGATCTTTTAAGTGTTGCCGTTCAAAAAGCAGTAGCACAAATGGTAACTAAATTGTCTGAAGTTTCTACCAAAATCCCTTAATAGTTAACAGTTAATAGTTAACTGTTAACTGTTAACTGGTAAGCTGTTGTGCATTTAAATTAGGTATAATAGAAACTTAATTTATTGAATCAGTTTAAATGCACAACAGCTTAAGTTGCAATTAGTAATTAGGAAAATACTATGTTAAAATTCCTTTTTGCATTATATTTTTCAATTTACATCTTGTTAGTAAATACCACAAATAACCAGAGCAAGTTTATTTATAATTTTTTAAAATTGGCAAAGTTGTCAACAATTATCAACCTAGAAAATCGGGGATTGAACGAAATAAAAGTCAGTAAAAATACTAACTATAACTTGTTGGAAACCTCGCTACAACAATCAATTCAAGATGAAGTACATCGCACTTTTAGAAGACTAAAACCGATTTTCAATACTTGGTTAATTATTCTGCTGATGTTGTCTACAGGCGGAGTTGCATGGATTTGGCTATTACTCGGAAAATTAGCTAAAGAAACAGAGGTTTGCAGTCAAGAAATTGACAGTATTAAATACGACACGCTTTCTCAAATTAATTATCTCAGCGCTGATGCAAAAAATGTATTAAGTGAAATTCAAGAAAACCTGATAATTGCTAAGCAGCAAAAGTTGGTGGTCGATCCTACTAACAAGATATCTTCACCAAAAGAAGAGAGCGTAGTTAATGATTAACAGCTTAGATGCGTAGCTGCTTAGTTGAAAATGTCTTAACCGTCGTGGCGGTTGCTATATATGCTAAAAATATCTAATGACCTGAGTGTAAGTAGCTGGACAAAAATAAAGAATGTCATTGCGAGCCCAGCGTTGGCGAAGCCTGCCCGTTAGGGCTTAGCAATCTCAAAGCGCAAGCGAATTGCTTCGCTTGGCTCGCAATGACATGATTACGTTTATTTATGTCCGACTACTTAGCACAAACAATCCAAATTCAGAGGTTCTAAAAATATGCTTAAGAAATTAACAATTGCCCTCGGTATCTCCGGGTTAATCCTCTTATTACCAGTGGGAAGTGCGTTCGCAAATGAAGCGATATCGCCAGAGAAGCGGGTTTTAATTGAAGAGCTTTTAGCTATTACTGAAGCTGACAAAAATATCAACCAACTCATGGATTCAATGTTAGCTCAGTTAGAGCAACAGTTACCAACTATTATCTCTAACGCATTGAAAACTACATCTAACCAAAGCAATGATGATTTGCAGCAGCAAAGCATTGAAATGGCGAGGCGCGTCATCCGTCGATACCGAGAAGTATTGCCTCAGAAAATTAATTTGGCTCAATATGTACAGGAAGTTAGTTACTCACTGTATGCTAAATATTTTAGCGAAAGCGAACTCAAAGACTTGATAGCTTTCTACCGTACTTCAACGGGAAGAAAAACAATTGACGTTATGCCTCGACTGTTTGCGGAGTCTATGCAGCAATTCAATGAAAAGTTACTCCCGGAAATGATGAATATTATGAAAGAAATTGTTGAAGATGAAATCGGAAAAACTCCCACAATTAACAAGTGATTGTGGGAGTTTTTAGTTGTAGGATAGGAGGCTAATGGCTAATGGCTAATGGCTAATTGTTAATGGCTAATTGCTAATGGCTAATTGTTAATGGCTAATTGCTAATGGCTAATTGCTAATTGTTAATGGCTAATGGTTAATGGCTAATTGCTAATTGTTAATGGCTAATGGTTAATGGCTAATTGCTAATTGCTAATGGCTAATGGCTAATTGTTAATGGCTGAAATCGTTATGGAGGGCCGAAATTAAATATTGTGTCAAGGTAAAAGCGTCTACTCCTAACTCTGTGCGCTCATTTGCTGCAACTATTCCGGCTTGTGCGTGCCACCAAACTGCTGTTTCTACTACTGATTCTACAGGCTCATTCTTAGCGGCTGCTTGAGCCCAAAGCCCTGCTAGCAAACCTGTGAGTACGTCGCCGCTACCTCCTCTGGCTAGGGCGGGAGTGCTTTGGGGATTAATTACGGTTGAGACTTTGCCGATCGCATCTTTCCAAGAGATGCAAACTCTAGCTCCTTTCAATAATACTACAGCACCGCTGAGTTCAGCCGCTTGTTGAGTTACTACTATGCGATCGCCCATTTTATGGGCTAAATCTGGAAATAAACGCTTAAATTCCCCTGGGTGCGGCGTGATAACTGTTGGGGCTTTCCGTGTCGATAAGGTGGGAATTGTGCCGAATTGGGCGAGGATATTTAAACCGTCAGCGTCTAGAATCAGGGGGCGATCGCTTTCTAATATACTTTTTACTATAAGTGCGGGTTCGGATGTGAGGCCAGGGCCGCAGGCGATCGCATCGTAAGCACCGAAATCTAAACCTAGTGGCAATTGGCTAATTGCGCCTTCTGTCGTCTCTGAACAGCCTATAACCAGTGCTTCCGGCAATTGAGCGGCTACCAGCAGTTTAAGGCTTTCTGGGGCGGCAATGGAGAGCATTCCCACACCACTAGCACGAGCTCCCAGGGCCGCCAAAATCGCTGCACCAGTGTAGCGGCGGGAACCTGCAACGATGAGCAAATGGCCGTTAGTATACTTGTGAGAGTCGGGGCGGCGAGGGAGGGGAAGGTGTGCGATCGCAGATGCTTTCACAATGCGCTTTACCGCCGGAGATTCGCCGAGTACAGCAGTTATATCTGCGATCTGGATATCAAAATCAATTAATTCTGCTGTACCAATATATTCTAAAGCCTGGTCTTGCAAAAATGCCAACTTCCACAAACCCAAACAAAAGGTATTAGTAGCACGAATAGCTGTCCCTAAAATTGCTCCGGTATCTGTGTGCAATCCCGATGGAATATCAATACTAAAAATTGGTTTTTTCCAGCTATTAATTTCATCAATAGCAGCCGCAACTGGGTTAACTATTTCTCGTTCTAAACCAAACCCAAACAAGCCATCGATCAGCACATCGCATTTTTTTAAATTTTCAATATCCTCAAAATAGGGAATATTTAAAGAGCGCACATACTGAGAATGACAAGCTGTTAAATCTTTAAGTTTAGAAAAAGGGCAATAGATAATTACCTGATACCCTTGGAAGTGTAACTCGCGGGCTACAACTAAAGCATCGCCGCCATTATGTCCAGGGCCAACTAATACGCCAATCATCGGTGAAGAAGAATGGGTAATATTTTTTTCTCTTGACGTTAAAATTTCTTGAATCCGTTTTGCAATCAGTCCAGCCACTTTTTCCATTAAAGCTGGCACTGGCATTCCAGCAACAAAGATGCGTTTTTCAATCTCCCGCATTTCGTTAGCAGTGACAAGAAATTGCTCAATATGATTTGTCATTTGTTCAATTGACTGCATAGCTCGTTGCCAAATGCTTAATTACGATCGTAATGTAACAGATTTTAGACCAATAGAAGGTCATCGAGCCGGGGTTGATGTGCTTGGCGATCGCGTTTCACCTGTCGGGAAAAAATGTAACGTCCAAACACGCTTTTGGGACTGCTAAACTACTCACTGGTTCCATTCTACTTGAACAGACTTGATTTCCTGTTCGTTGTAAGCGGCGACGTTGGCCTTTACATTCCCATTTGACCAACTCATGCCTTGGACATGATACTTATAGTTATCTCCGTATTTTGAGCGGGCTAATTCAACTGCTTTAGCGCCCGCTGGGCCATCTACTGTGAAGCGCATGATGCCAGTAAGTAATACAACGAGGGCTATTCCAAGAATGAATGCAAGCTTGGGAGTTGAGGCAGAATGACCAGATTTAAGGCTGGCGGATACTACAGAGGGATCGCGCAGTTGTGTGTAAATCCACCAGAGAAGTGCGATCGATATAATTTTAACTAAAAATGACATAGAAAGACCGACCGGATCGAGGCGAAATTCAATTTCCCAAAGTTCTGCTGGCTTCAAAAAGGGAATTAGTATGAATAGGTTGCTGATGAAGTTAGAAATCCCGAAGGCGGCAACCCAAGTGACTATAGAAACGGCACGCAGGCTACCTCTGATGAGAGATACACCAGCTACAACAGCTAAGATACTAAAGCTGGATGAATGGTTCTGATGTTGTGATATTGAATAGATCGTATACGCGATATCGACTATGCCAATCGCGATCAGTGCAATTCCTACTCGTTTTAAAATGGTGCGATAATTATACATTTGTTTTAAAAAGATCGCTCTGGCTCTAACTCTTGTGTTTTGCCTGCAATGTGTTCAGTCATTGCCTCGGCTGCAAGTTTAGCCAACAAATTTGGGGAACGTGCAAACGACTCATCCCAACGACGCTCATCTTCAAGTTCTTCTAATATCATCGTTGCGATCGCATCTTGCTCATTAGAAGGTAAAGTTTTCAATCGCGCGATCGCTCGTTCAAGTAACTCAGTCATAGCTAACACACTTTGACAATGAAAAAGACATTATAACTAATTATAACATATTCTCTTCACGAATTGGATTAGTTGTTACTGCTGCCAACCTCTTCGATTACAAATTGGTGAATAAAAGCAAACTGACTTACAACTTTTTCGTCTAACGATCGCTGCTGATTATCTGACTCGTAGTATTCTGGATTATCTAGTTTTGAACCATAGATATTCTGAAGTAACTGATATATGAGACTAGGCTCTATATATTCAGCTAAGCTATTATATTGATTTCGTTCAAAATCCCATTTACGCGCTCTATAATCTGGTAAACTATACAGTGTCGGCAGATAACATTTCAGAAATTCAACGACACTTTTCGGATTCTGATTTAAGGCTTCTAAAAGATACTTTTTTACTTCCTCTTTATCTCCCCAATGAGACCATACATATAATAAGCTGCTAAAATCTTCAGGGAATTGAATATAGAGGGGAGATATTTGAGATATTTCTTTAATTCTTTGACTGAAAGCTTCACCGATAATACGCTCTTGATCGACAGAAAAATGCCGTTCTATTTCCTCTCTTTCTTTAAGTGGAACCAGACATCTAAAGCACTTAATTGCAAATGAAATAGGCTTTGCATCTAAAACTATTTGCTTGGCAACGTTGACTTTTATTTGATCGTCCGAAATATTTTCAACAAGTTTGCCGATAAGTATCTCAGCACTAGACAAATATCTACTCAAAAAAGTCTTCTCCTTTGAGAAAATATCTCCACTCAGAGAAATTGCAAGAGCAAGATTTTGGGAACTTGACGAAGAAAGCTTTTCTATTCTACTATTTAGCTTCAGGATAAATAGGTCGGCTCGTTGATCTCCAACAATTTGATGGATGTTCGATATAGTCGTTTCAACAGAGTTATCCTGTATCTGAGATAGAAAGGACGTAAGTTCTTGATCGGAAATATCATGATCTGAGATTGAGTAGGAGAAAAATCGAGAAAAATAGTGAGAAGAAGAGGCTCTTTGATCTATATCCCATTCTCCTCTCCAACCATTAGAAACATAATCACTATTGCCAAGAGTCTGGTTTACGCAGGGAAACAAAGCTTTCAAGAGATTTTTTGCAGATTTTTCTTCATCAGTAGTTAAACCCTGAATCCCCTTGTTGATAATTTCAAGACTGCGCTTTTTGTAATCTTCACCATTGTAAGTAAACGGTGAAACTGAGAAAATATCAGGATTATTTTTCACGACCTCGTATAATGCTGGATAGAATAGTCTCATTCCCTCAATCAGCATTAAATCGGGATAATTAACTTCTCCTTTCAATATAGGTAAAGAAAACGCAAGGGCATTTATATAGCGTTTTACCATTCTCGGTGTTTTAACCCGTATCTCTAAACCGTCAATGAAATGATTAAGGAAGTGATATCGAAATTGCTCCTCAGAAATTTGAATATTTGCATCTTTTAGAACCTCTTCTATTCCTACCATACAATATTCAAGCAAAGCTACTCGATCGGCCTTGGGTAAGTTTAACGGAACCTGAATTATCTTTTCTAAAAAATTTCTTCCCGCCTTAATATCTCCAGAGCCATACCTTTCACTGAGAGCAGAAGCTACCATCTCCTCATCAAAGGCTAAAACATAGGCTGTATAGTCAAAATCCGCAGATAATTTCACAAGTTTAAATACAGCTTGAATCTCGTTCTTATCAAGCCTGTCTATATCATCCATTAGGACAACTACACGCTTCCCCTCATTTTTAAGAAGGGACTCGATTCTCTTTTTCAATTCCTCTAGTTCAACAGATGAAAGTCCTTTACCTACTGCTTGAATCCCTTGACCGAGATTAACTCGAACAACACCAAAATTGAAAGTTAACGCATTAAGTCCAAGTCCACTTGAATACTTGTCAAGCCATTTGCCTACCTCTTCTGAGTGAGAAGCTATAGATTTTCCAATTGCTTCTGCCAAGGCTTGAAAAAATCCTTTGATCAAACTGGCTTCATCAGTAAATCGCCAAGGATTAAATTTGACACAAATGATTTCATCCGATTCTTTAAGGTTCCTTTCAATAAAATTAAGGACTGTTGTTTTACCGTCACCCCAAGGACCATAAATTCCTATAACAAGGCTGCTTGGATCGTTTCGAGAAGCAATCGTTTGTGCAACTCTTTGGGAAAAAGACCAGCGCTTAAACTTGTCTTGTTCCGGGTTATTAACAGGAGCGTCAATGGTATAGATATCATTTGGCTCCAGAACATTTGAATCGGGTGCAAGCGCATTTACTTTATCTTGATGCTGTTGATTATTCACAAACAATCTCTTGAAAAACTTTTTCATACTACTTCAAAGTCTAACACTAATGGCCTTACTTGAGCTAAGGCTTCATCCCCCGGAATTGCTTGCACAGCATCGCTTTGGATCTCGTTACGCCGTTTATGAGCCTCAGTTGTCCAAGCTGCCTGAATTATTGGGTCGATATCGAATTCTAAACTTTCTGCGAGTTTTTCTGCCAAAAGTGCTCTTGATGCAATAGGCAGAGATAAAAGCTCTTCTGTCAGTTGTTCAATTGACCGCATAACTCTTCGCCAAATGCTTAATTACGATCGTAATGTAACAGATTTTAGACCAATAGAAGGCCATCTTCAGTGGAAGATGTGCAGAGATTGGGGTAAAGTGCGATTTATCGCTGTAACAAATATGCCTAAAAATCTTTTCCAGTCACCTAATTCTGAGCGATTTCATTTAAGGCTTCACCAATGATTTGATCGCTGACACCCCGACGCTTTAAACTGGAAATCAAGGCTGCGATCGTTTCACTCTCAACTCGCTCTAAATCTATACGTAATCCTTGACCAATGTAGGCACGAATCAATGGCTGATATCCTGAAAAGCCTAACAGTGGTGCAATCCGTTTGAGGTCTTCTATGACATCTTCAGGAATGCGAATTGTTACGCTAGTCATGGGACGATTGCGATCGAGTCGCTTTTTTAATGCTTCAACTTTCATATTCTGTTCGCTCTTGACGAGTTGCTTTACGTGCTGAAATGAGCTGAGGTCGGCGATCGCAATTCCTTCTGTGTTGGATTTTCAACAGTTACTTCCAGTAGGCGAGAGTGAAAATTAGGGGATGAAAAAGGTGCGATCGCTCTTTTTGGATAAGACTTACGCATGGGCCCCAGAAACCGGGTTTTTTAGAGAATCTGTGGGTCACAACGAAGTATTTTCGTAAAAACCCGGTTTCTTTGGTTGGGTGCGTAAGTCCTGTTGGATAAAGAAGCGATCGCTCTTTTGAAAGTCCGCGTAGGCGGACTTTGTTTGTGTAGCCGCGATTTCAATCGCCGGGATATTGTTAATGAGATTAAACTTCTTCCGCCTCCCCAATATCTCGTTTCAAAGGTCGCTTATAAGTAAAGGTAAAAGTATCTTTACTCTCAATCACCCGCCGCATTTCCTCATACATTGGATAATCACCAACCCCACTCAAATTAGCCCAACCCCGCGCCCTCGTCAAAGCAACAAATAATTGATTACGCAGACTTACATCAGCCTCATTTCGAGCAATATTATCAAAGCCAACCACATAGATCATATCAGCTTCATTCCCCTTAGCGCGAGTAACGCGAGACACTGTTACCCCGCCATCCATCCAAAACAAATCAGGGTTATGATTCGGCCATTTAGGGTTTAATTCATTCAAACCCAAAGCAGTAGGAATGTAAATATCAATCCCTTGATCGCTCAAGAAACTAGCCACCTGACTTTCCAACTCTATCGCATCAGAAACAGAACCCAAAACGATGACTAAAATATCCCTACTAGGCTTGAGATCGTCATGGGCGATATTGTACAAAATCTTATCAGCTAAAGCCGTCATTTCTTCCTGGCGAGAACCGTAAGTTTCAAACTCTAATACAGGCTTTCCCCACAATTGCTCAATAGGATTTGGTGAATTTTGAGGTGGCCGATGTAGGGTGATTTTTTGACCAGCAATAAACTTACCCGTCACCTCATAACCGATAGCTTTCCAATCGTCAGCGCGGGTAATTCCTGTTAACATTCCCTCCGGTCGCAATAACCCCATCCCGATCGCGTGCGCTGCTGTTAGAATTGTACCAGGAGTGCGATAACAACGGCGCATCACTTCTGATTTTTTAATGCCGCCGCTATATTGGGTTCCTTTACTTAATAAATTGCTTAAACTTTCGCCAAACAATTCTTTAGTAGTTGGTACTTTTAAGTTATCCAGACTTTGAGCTTCATCATAGGCCCAAATTAAGCGCCGCTGCTCTAACTTTTCTGGATCTGCTGGTTTTAAAGCTTGATAAGCTAACCAATAAATCGCCTGTTTATCCTGAAACTTTAGATCGTCGTCCGAGACTAAATCTTGACCTTCATCTATCAAAATTGCATCAAAAACGGGCTCAATTTTGATTTCTTCGGATAGGCGCTTACAAAGTTCAGCTAATCCCCGGTTAGGCTGTCTTTCCGGTGTTTCTCCCGCACTCCGCGATCGCACACCGTTGAACTCACAGATTGTACTATAAAGTCCCGGTTGATTTTTCCCACCCCAAGCGTGAAGAATCCGCAGTTTTCTGTTAGTTTTAGGATCGTATTGAACATCACCATTTGTGAAGCGACGCAACCACCGATCTACTAACCCAATCATCAAATCGTAAAGAGTTCGAGTGAAAAATACTAAGGCAATATCCCAGTCAGGATGTTTCAAGTGAATATGCGCTGCTTTCTGACACAATAACACAGTTTTTCCTGACCCAGCAATGCCCCGCATTCGCTGAAAACCAGGGGGAATTTCTTTGCCGATGTGTTCTTGCTGAAAATCTAATTCGTAGAGCCGTTCCTGCAATGTTGCAATCGTACTAGAACGAGTTTTACTGTTAGTAGATTGAAGAACGCGGGGCGCTTTTCTCAAAATAGGGCCGCCGCTGATAACTGATAACAATAATTCCCATTGCTCATCGTCAATTTCCTCACCTTCAACCACTACAGGCGCTCTTTTTATCCGCTCAGTTAAGGCAAGTTTCCCTAAGTGATCTTTGAAGATAATCGGCGGACAATTGGGAAGTTTATCAAATTCTTTTTGTTGCCATTCTCCCTCTGTAATTAGAGGTAGTGCTATCATCGCTCTAGCGTCGACTTTCCGGCGAATAGCAGGTTCTCTATCGCAATATCCCAATAAGGTGTAAAGTTGATTTTCCGCTTGCTGATAGGGGTTAGTTTCTGCGGTGGAAAAGTTTTGAAATTCCCATTCTTGACCGTTAACGGCAACAATTTGGTCAATCTTAACAGATTTGACCTCGATAATTACTAAACTTAATTCGCGATCGACAATCAAAATGTCAGGTTCTTTACGAATTTCTCCAAACTTTGAGAAAAGAGGATAGCGCGAGTAACCAATGCAGGCGCGATCGGCAAAGGCACTACGTACTGCATCCCAAACTATTTGTTCGCCCGATTCTGTACTCTTGTCTAACGGCTCTGTAGTGATAAATTTGCGACCCTGATCTTCCATTCCAACAGGCATTGATATTGACCTCGCTAACGATTAAGATGTGTAATTTGTGTTTCGCTGGTTCAAAATGTGCAGATAGGAGTATATGATAACAGAAAAGGTAAACCGCAATCTCAAAGTTTCCTTGATTTTCCTAAATTTTTACTCTCACGATGAAGAAGCTGATTATCCAAATTCCTTGTTATAACGAGGAAGGCAGTCTCGGTGTTACACTTGCGGCATTGCCTCGTCATTTGCCTGGTATTGATATTATTGAATGGTTGGTTATTGATGATGGTAGCCAAGATAGAACTGTTGAAGTAGCAAAAGAGTGGGGTGTAGATCGCATTGTTCGTTTTTCAAGTAACCAAGGTTTAGCTAAAGCTTTTATGGCGGGCTTGGATGCTTGTTTGAAGGCGGGAGCTGATATTATTGTCAATACTGATGCGGATAATCAATATTGTGCTGATGATATTCCTTTGTTGATTGGGCCAATTTTGTTGGGCCAAGCGGAAATAGTTGTAGGTGCTCGACCTATTCTCGAAATTGAGCATTTTTCTCCTACTAAAAAACTGCTACAAAAAGTAGGTAGTTGGGTGGTTCGTCTGGCCAGTAAGACGGATATTCCTGATGCTCCCAGCGGGTTTCGAGCATTTAGCAGAGAAGCAGCAATGCAGTTAAATGTGTTTAATCAATATACTTATACTCTGGAGACAATTATTCAAGCTGGACAAAAAGGCATGGCAATTACTTCGGTTCCGATTCGCACTAATGGGGTTTTAAGACCTTCGCGGTTGGTAAAAAGTACGCCTTCTTATGTGGTAAGATCGTTGTTTACAATCCTCCGCATTTTCATGATTTACAAACCCCTACGGTTTTTCTTAATGTTAGGAAGTGTGCCGTTTAGTCTGGGTGTAATATTAGGAATCCGCTGGATATTTTTCTTTGTTTTACAGGGTACTCTCAGAACTAGAGTTCCTAGTTTAATCTTAGCTGCGATTTTAATTCTGATCGGCTTTCAGTTGTGGATGTTGGGTTTAATTGCTGATTTAATGGCAGCTAATCGCAAATTGGTGGAAGAGATTCAATTGCGGCTGCGACGGTTTGATACTAAGAAAGAAGATTAAAATTATGGATAGTAAAAATTTGTTTGCTCGTGAGGCAATAGCACAAATTCCTAAAATTTTGACGCTGTGCGATCGCAATCCTCATAGTCCTACTTACGGATGTTTTGACCGCAATTTTTGGCATTATAAAATCATAGATTTTCCCAGCGGAATGGCTCAAGAATTTGTTTGGCCCTTAGCTTTAGCTTACCATACAAATATTCCCTATAACCCTTTCTATCAACAACCAATGATTCGCAAATGGGTAGAAGCTGGGATTATCTATGCTGCCCGTAGTGCTCACCGTGATGGTTCCTGCGATGACTATTTCCCCTATGAAAGAGCATCCGGGGCGGCGGCATTTTCTCTATTAGCTTGCATCGAAAGTTACACGCTGTTAAAATTGCATAGTGATGAAACTTTGCATTTTTTTGAGAGGAGAGCTAACTGGTTAGCAAATCACCACGAAAGCGGTAAACTTACCAATCACCAAGCTTTAATTGTCTTGTGTTTAGAACTGCTAGAAAAATTATTGAATACTTCCAAGTGGGAGAATGCAAAAAAACTGCGTTTAAAGCGAGTTTTTGAGTGGCAAAACCCCGAAGGTTGGTTTCAGGAATATGAAGGATGCGATCCTGGATATCACACTTTAACAATATCATGTTTAGCGCGTATTTATCAACTCAAGCCAGATGATAGATTGAAAGATACGATTGTAAAGGCTGTGGAATTAGCCGCTCAATTCATTCATCCTGATGGCTCTTATGGTGGAGAATATGCTAGTCGCAATACCTATAACTTTTTTCCGCATGGTTTTGAATTAGTTGGTCAATGGATGCCGGAAGCTTTACAAATTAACGATCGTTTTTTGACGGGATTAACTAATGGTTTAGCTCCTTGTTATGCTGACGATCATATTATCGGTCATCATACTTGGAATTATTTACTAGCTTGGCGGGATTTCGTACCGGATAGACCACACTCTATTGCAAAAAATGCTGCTAGTATTTGGCTAAAAGAAGCTAAACTTTTGATTAAAAGATGTGGGGATACTGAGCTTTATATAGCTTTGAATAAAGGCGGGACTTTCAAGCTATTTCGCAACAATCAGTTAGTTGCTTCTGATACTCAATTTTCGCTCCAATTCTGTAAAAAAGGTAAAATTAAGAATGCAGTTAGCCATTTAATAGGTGATTGTGCCGTAGAAGTTGATGAGGATGAAATTACTATTTCTGGACAAATGGGATGGGCAAAACAAACGCAAATGACACCGATAAAATTACTGATTTTGCGGGTTGTTATGCTGACATTTGGGCGTTTTTTCCCTAATTTAATTCGGAAAATTTTGCAGAAAATGTTGATTACTGGCAAACAAGATGCACCGTTTCGCTTTTGTCGCCGCTTACAATGGGAAAATAAACAATGGCACATTACCGATGAACTGTATGCTAATTCTTGGGAAGGGGTGATTAGTGCGGGGATTGGTTGCGATCAAACTTCTATTTATGTGGTGATGAGTCGCACGTTTCAAAGAGGTCAATTGTTACCTTGGCTTGACTTGAGTGATGAAGTTAAAAAACTTACTCCTGGTCAACCTTTGAAAGTGAAACGCTATCTGTAAGCGATTGGCGAGTTAGAGGCGATCGCAGCGCTTTTCTAGGATATAATTTTCCCGAAGAATGTTATAGCAACCTTCTTGGCAGTTAGGACGTTCTGAGTTCCACCAAACTCGCTGATTCTATTCCCTTCTTCCCCTTCTTCCCCTTCTTTCCCTTCTTTCCCTAGCCCCTAGCCCCTAGCCCCTAGCCCCTAACCGCCTTGGCGGTTGCTATAACTGGTTTAAAATTGCTACCAAAGCCAAATGGTCAAATTTAGTTGAGGTGCAATCTGTTTTTCCTAAAGCCGAAGCGGTGGGAAATTTTACAGTTTTTAACATCAAAGGTAATAATTATAGATTAATAGTTAGTGATGCCTGCGGCTGGCTACGCCTACGCGCTTTTTTAACCACAAATAGATGTGGATGGCTCAAGAGCGATACTTGTCAAAAAATTGTACTATTTTATGTTAAATTTTAATTGTAATAACTTATAAAATGGTGTAATCATGGCTGATTTACCATCAAAAACAACGGAAGTTCTCAATCAATTAAAATAGCAGGCGTTAGACATTGTTAATAAAGCTTCAGCCTTGGAATTAACTATTTTTGAGCTATTTGGAGAGACAGAGGTAACGATTCCGGCACTAGATGAAATGAAAAGTGCCGCCGAAGATGCTGAATCTTCCTACTCTCAACTGTCTAATATCCAGCTTCAAATTGCTAAATCTCAACATGATGCCTCTCGTGATATGCTACAATTACTAGAACGAGCTATAGCACGAACCCAAGCAAGGATTCCGGCGTTGGAGCGTAGTATTGAAGAAGTTAAAATGGAATATAACTTGCCATGAATAAACAACCCCATATCCCCGCTCCAGAAACATCTAAACGTTTGCTTGCTAACCTCCGACGCTCTCGGATGGAGGTTCAAGAAGTCAATTTAGAATTAGGAGAAATTAATGCGATGCTGGCAGAACAGCTTCGCGAGCAAAGATTGAAGCGAGTCAGGCGATCGCTCAGTAACTCAACAGCAGAATTGTAAAATTATTAGCAAAAGTAGCCAAAAGTTTATGGAGCGCGATCGCGCTTTTTTGGGAAAGAGCGATCGCATTGGCGAACCCTCCCATACAGCTTTTTGAAAAGGGTGCAAAATATGAAGGGCGAAAAATATGAATTAGACAAGATTTGTACACACTTCTCTATTATCAGGGAGTTTAGCGCAGGCTCTGAATTTCCTATTGTAGTTCATCATATCTCCAAAATTCGATCCGTTAACTCGAGTTGTGTACGGAACATAGGTATTGCCCTGCTCATCTTTTAAATATAGAACTGTACCACTTGGAACATCAGCTTTAACCCAATTAGCTTTACAATTCTCTGATTTTCGCAATTCAATTTTTAGTTCTCGTCGTCCCCAGGGGGGGCCGTAGTCTCCCCCTGATGTCGATGTAAGCGTTTCTGAATCTTTGTCACATCCCCTATCTCTTGGATTTTGTCCATCCTGAGCATGAACACTTGAGCTAAAATCGGCTCAAGACAAAATAGTAATGTGCGAGGAGCAATGGCAGGTTTACTCAGAGCATCTGAAGAGGGGCTAAAAATCATTGACATGGTAAGACGCAATCTCGGATGGAATAAAACTGAGGATACTTGGTGTCTCGCAGCCTTAGTTTCAACAGCTACCTTAAAGCGGTTTTGGGCAAGAATAGGAATTAGACGAGAGAACTTTATCAATATTTGCAAAGCAGTAGAAATAGAAAACTGGGAATACATAGCTGAAGGCTACAAAATCAAGACAACAGAACCACTTTTAGCTGCCGCGATCGCAGATATCCCCCTAGACTCTCAAAACGATAAAAACTTCCCCCTCCCTGAAAATTTACCCCCCGTGAGAAATTGGGTAAATCGCACAAAAGAACTCGACATCATAAAAGCTACACTGATTAACTCAGACATCACCGCCATCTCAATAGTCGGCTTACCAGGCATCGGCAAAACCTCCCTCATTAGCCAACTAATTCGCCAACTTCACACAGAAAATACCCCCTTCACCGCCGCCGCTTGGCAATCGTTACAATCGGCAACAGGCAAAGCACCCCCCTTTGATTGGACGATTGATTCCCTGCTATTCACTCTATCCAACGGCGACATCACAACAACCGTCACTCCTCAAGATGACTCTTTAAAAAAGATAGAAAAACTGATAAAAATTATCAAGGCTAAACCTTGCTTAATCATATTCGATCGCGCCGAAACTCTCCTCAAAACCAAACAAGCACAAACCGCTGGCTATTTCGCAGACGACAGTGCCGAATACCCTTGGTTATTCAAACAACTATTAGAAACAGAACATCAAAGCAAAATCCTATTCACCAGTCGCGAAAGCTTAGCGGAATTGCCACCAACTGTTACCCGTGAAATCCAGCTAAACGGACTAAATCAAGATGCGGCAATTACCCTATTGCAATCTTTAAATCTGACTGCAAATCGTGAAGAATTAGCCGAACTTTCCCATCGCTACCAAGGACATCCCAAAGCTTTGCAACTGGTAGCTACGTTAATTCGAGATGATGACGAGTTTCAGGGAAATGTCGGAAAGTTTTTGCAGGATAGAGATTGGCTACTCATTCGAGATATTGAGAGCTTAATTGATGAAATGATACTCCGACTTAGCGACTTAGAACAAACTTGCCTCAGCCGAATTTCTATCTATCAAACTTCAGAATATCCCCTATCTTTTGCCGCAATTGCTACTCAAATGCCAGAAGTAAGTAAATATGAACTTAAAGAAAATATTATCCTGGCTCTCAAGCGTCGGCAACTGCTATGTTATGATTGTCAAAGAGAATCTTATCAATTGCATCCCCTAGTCCAAGAAAAAGGCTATCCCTTACTAAATCAAAACCATGAAAATGTTCGCGCTGCACATCGTAAAGCGTACCATTATTTTATCAGCATTCCCCTCAAACCTGAATCTGAATGGCAAGATATTGAGGATATTAAACCACTAATCAGAGCGCACTATCATGCGTCTCAGGCAGAAGATTTGGATGCTGCAAAGGCGATAATTGCTGAAGTTTACAAGTATATGCAACAATGGAATTGTGCAGAGGATTTAGGTGTAAATCTACTGTCACCATTATTGAATGAAACTCATAAACTTAAAGCTAGTGTCGATGAATAACAGGGTTAAATTCGTAGGGGCGGTGCCCCCGTGCCCGCCCTCTCAATCAAACTACCTGACCATAAAGGTCATAAACATCAGCATCAGTAATGTTTACACGCACCATAGACCCCAAAGAGGCCTCTCCCTCAACATATACTAAACCATCGACATCAGGGGAAAAACGAGCCGATCGCCCTATTAACTCTCCTGTCTCTGGATTTTCTTGTTCCAGCAATACATCTACCATCTTACCTACCGACTTTTGATTATTCTTCAGCGAAATCGGTTGCTGCGCCGCCATCACCGCCTCTCGCCGCGCTTCCATGACTTCTTGCGGTAATTGATTGGGTAAATTGTAGGCAGGTGTTCCCTCCTCTGGGGAAAATGTGAATACTCCGACGTGATCGAATTCGTGACGCTTGACAAATTCTAATAAATGTGCTGCGTGTTCCTCGGTTTCGCCAGGAAAGCCGACGATAAAAGTTGTCCGCAAAATAGCATCAGGCATAGAGGCTTTAATCCGCTCAATGATGCTATCATTTACGCCTGCTTGAAATGGTCGATTCATGGCCCGCAAAATTTCCGGGTGGGAGTGTTGTAAGGGTAGATCCAAGTAAGGCAAAATATTGGGTGTTTCCTGAATTGCCGCCATCACTTTTGGCGTTAAACCTGTAGGATAGGCGTAGTGCATCCGAATCCAAGGTATATCGACTTTACCTAATGCTTGTAACAGTTCAGCTAATTTGGGTTCGCCGTAGATGTCTTTGCCATAATTGGTAGTAATTTGGGAAATTAAGATAATTTCTTTTACACCTTCGGCAGCTAACTGTTCGGCTTCGGCGACAATAGATTCGATGGTGCGCGATCGCTGATTTCCCCGCAAATGAGGGATAATGCAAAATGCACAGCGATAGTCGCATCCTTCGGCAATTCGCAAGTAGGCGACAGCTTCCGGTGTAGTTCGGTAACGGGGGGTATTTTCATCGGCGATGTAGGTAGGTTCAGCAGAAACTAAGGTAACGCGATCGCCTTTTTCCACCTGTTCAATTACACCAACAATTTGATGATAATCCCCAGTGCCAACCAATGCCACTGCTTCTGGTAATTCATTGAGTAAATCTTGTTGAAAATGCTGGGCCATACAGCCAGCAATCACAATTTTTTTATTAGCTTGAGCTAATTCTACCAAAGTGCGAACGGACTCTTCCCGCGCTGCTTGGATAAAACTGCAAGTATTAACAATAACGTAATCGGCTAACTCTTCATTGGCATCGACTTGATAGCCTGCTTGTGCCAACAAGCCAATCATGTGTTCGGTGTCTATGCGATTTTTTTCACAACCGAGGTGAGTAAATGCGATCGTTGGCTTAGTTGCCATATAGGATTTATCTTTAGGAGATTTCTACAAACGTTTTACTATAGCACACAAGTTGACAATTGACAATAAATGAGGGAAGATTACCTGAAAAATCTATATTAAGTGCAAAACTTTTTAAGCGATCGCCTGTGACTTACGACAACATTTGTAAATATCTAGCTGAAGAGTATCCGGTTTCCTTTGTCCGCTGGCTACTGCCAACTAACACCGAGGAAATTCAGGTACTCAAAACTGAACTCAGCCTAGAACCTATTAGAGCAGACTCGGTGACATTCTTGCAAGTAGCAAACCAAATTCTACACCTAGAATTTCAAACAGAGCCTGCTTCTGAGCCACCAATGCCGCTAAGAATGTTAGACTATTGGGTGAGGCTGCATCGTCAATATCGGTGCGACATCGAACAAGTCGTGATTTTTTTAACGCGCACAAGTTCACAAGCTGCCTTTACTAATCAGTTTACTGCTCGTAATACCCAGCACCGCTACCGAGTCATCCGAATGTGGGAACAAAACCCCGCACCTTTACTGGCTAACCCAGAACTTTTACCGTTAGCTGTGTTAGCGCGATCGGATAATCCTAATATTTTGCTACAACAAGTAGCAGAACAAGTTGCTAGCATTGAAGCACCGGATGAACGGCAGAATCTTTCAGCTTGTATAGAGATTTTAGCAGGTCTGCGGTTTAATACAGCATTGATTCGCCAACTATTCAGAGAGGAGATTATGCGTGAGTCTGTAATTTATCAAGAAATCATCCAGCGAGGAGAGCAACAAGGTCTCCAACAAGGACTGCAACAAGGATTGCAACAAGGACTACAACAAGGACTACAACAAGGACTAGGACAGGAAGCGTTAGCATATACGATGCGTCTGCTAAATCGTCGTGTTGGGGAGATTAATACTCAGCTACAAGCAAGAATTCGTCTGTTATCTGTTGTGCAATTGGAAAATTTGGGTGAGGCATTATTAGATTTTTCTGATGTTAGTGATTTAGTTGCTTGGCTAGATACTAATCATTAAGAATAACCAAGTTTTTCAGTTGTTCGCTAATGATTCAGAGAGGACATTATGCGTGAGTCTGTAATTTATCAAGAAATCATCCAGCGAGGCCTCCAACAAGGACTCCAACAAGGACTCCAACAAGGACTCCAACAAGGATTGCAACAAGGATTGCAACAAGGATTGCAACAAGGACTAAGACAGGAAGCGTTAGCATATACGATGCGTCTGCTAAATCGTCGTTTTGGGGAGATTAACGCTCAGCTACAAGCAAGAATTCGTCTGTTATCTGTTGTTCAATTGGAAAATTTGGGTGAGGCGTTATTAGATTTTTCTGATGTTAATGATTTAGTTGCTTGGCTAAATACTCATCAGCAATAGTAACCAGTAAGTAGGGTGGGCAAAGCCGACAACCATTTATAACTATTCAATGTCAGCTTCTTGCAGCTTTGTGTACCCTACGTTTAACGCAATCTTAATTATTATTTTACAAATATACTCTTAGTTAGATGTTAGAAAATAGATTGTTTGCTAAAATCAGCGTAAGAATTAGGATGACCGTACTATGTCTGACTTAAATCGCGGAATTATGAAGTTTAAGGGAGCCGATAGCCCAACGGCGATCGCAGTCTCAGCGATCGCGATTCTGGGTAGCATCAGTTTCCTGATCTGGTGGGCACTACAATCAGCCTACACTTTAAGCTAATGAGGGGTAAGCTTATCTGTATTAATGACTATCCAAACCCTAAACTCCCCAATCACCCAGTCGGGTGAGTCATCTGGATGAAGTTGGAGGCTGCCAGCGGTAATACTCTTGTAATATAGTTGTAGTAAAGACGCGCAATAGTGCGTCTTTACTTTTGATGGCCCGATGGGCCGTATTACAAGTAAAACCTATGGCAACCTTTCGGGACATCCTCAAATATTACGAGGACTATTGGAAAACTTCTGTCATCAGTATAGGAGCATCCAGCGCCTTTGAACTAATCGATCTGATTGTTCCCTACGCAATTGGTCAAACTTTAAACGTTTTGTCGGGTAAACCGCCAGATGCGATCGCGCAAAATTTAATAAATGCGATCGCCTCCGCCACTCAACAACCCGTCAATCAGACATTATCCCTATCCGTATTGCTGGGCTTAATTTTCCTAGCCACCGTCTGTAAAGCACCAGTACAGCCTTGGCTTGGTTCCTGGTTTCACTGGTTAATTTCCTTAAAAGCACGTCGAGATCGCACCCAAGGCGCGATCGCCAAAATCCTCACCTTACCCCTAGAATTCTACGACGAAAACAACCCCGGACGCATTGCCAGCCGCATAGCTAAAGGACTAGCAAACCACAGTTGGACATACCCAGAAATTGCAGGCGAACTAATTCCCGAAGTCGTGCGTTTACTTGGTATTTTTGTCGTAATTTGGCTAATCGAATGGCGAATCGGCTTATTAATCCTGGTTTCCTTCCTATTTATCCTCAGCTTCACTCTGAAAGAACTCAAACATCTAATTGACAGAGAAGAAATTTTGGATGAATACATCGAAAATACAGAAAGCCACAATTCAGAAATTATCACCAATATCAAAACTGTCAAAGCGTTTGCCACCGAAAATTTAGAATTTGAAAGGCAAACAACACGCCTAAACCGCGAGTTAAAAATTGGACTTCACCGTATCCACCGAAGATATGTAACATTGGGAATGTCCCAGAAGACCGTTATTCAGTTTTGTCTATTTTTGGTGCTGGGTTTTAGTGTAGCAGCAACGGCTGGCGGTCAAATTTCTCTAGGATACTTCGTCACGACTTATACACTGGCGAGTATGGCTTATTCAGAACTAACTCCGATTACTAATCTTGCGGAAGTATTTGCTCGCCGCTATGCTTCAATGATGCGGTTTCACGAGTTTATGCAGTTACCAGATGGTGATGATAAGGTAATGCTAGAAACGGCGTTTCCAAAGGAGTCAATACGTCCATCCTACAAATTTACTGGCAAGGTTGAGTTTTCTCACCTGACATTTGGATATGACCCGGAAAAACCTGTTTTACAAGATATTGATTTATTGATTCATCCCTGTCAAACTGTGGCATTAGTAGGTAAATCGGGTTCCGGTAAGTCTACTTTGGTGAAGCTACTATTTCGGTATTTTGAACCGAAAGGAGGCCGGATTCTGATCGATGGCGATGACATTCGCACGTTAAATGTAACTGCTTACCGCCAGCGTTTGGCGATCGTTCATCAGGAAGTTGATGTTTTCAATGGTACTTTGTTGGATAACTTGATTTATGGTAATCGGAAAGCTACCTTTGAACAAGTTGAGGATGCTTGTCGGATTGCGAAAGTAGACGAGTTTATCCATCAATTGCCCCAAGGTTATCATACATTTGTCGGTGAACGCGGTGTGCGGTTGTCGGGTGGCCAACGGCAACGGTTGGGAATTGCGAGGGCGCTATTGGTCGATCCAGATGTGCTAATCTTTGATGAAGCTACTTCTAGTCTGGATTATGAGTCAGAGCGATCGATTCAGCTAGCAATGAAGAATATCTTAGGCACGCGGACGACGATTATTATTGCCCACCGATTGAGTACGATTCGGGAAGCAGATCAGATTGTAGTTCTTGACCAAGGCCAGATTGTGGAAGTTGGTAGCCATGATGAATTATTAACCCAAGGGGGGATTTACCGACGATTGCACTCCCTGCAAGAAACAGGCGAACTAATTGCTTAGGTTTTTCTCGCTGGATTTGGAGGCTGTATGCCTACAAGAGTATAGGATGCAGTTGAGCTAGAGTGCTATCCGGTAAAGATAGCACTTTTGCCTGTTGAGTCTGGGAGAAAATCTCGTTATAGCAACCTTCTTGGTAGTTAGGACGTTCTGAGTTACTGAAACTCCCTGATTCTATTCCCTTCTTTCCCCCCTTTCCCTTCTTTCCCCATCTCCCCCATCTTTCCCCCTAGCCCCTAGCCCCTAGCCCCTAGCCCCTAACCGCTGAAAGCGGTTGCTATATGTGAAGTTTTGTTAATTTTGCCAAAAATCTCGTTTACCCCCTTGCACAAGTAGAGGTAGTGCTGCTACTATTAATGATTGTGGGTGCAAATGGGTCGGTGCCCGAGCGGTTAATGGGGGCGGACTGTAAATCCGCTGGCTACGCCTACGCTAGTTCAAATCTAGCCCGGCCCACCACATTTTTATAGAAAATTAAAAATTAAAAATTCAAGATTTAAACTTTTTAACTTTTAATTTTAACTGCCCTTGTAGCTCAGTGGTAGAGCACACCCTTGGTAAGGGTGAGGTCATGAGTTCAATCCTCATCAAGGGCTTTAATTAATAGTCGCTTGTTTCTTGGCGATCGCCTTCTAATCCTAGCTTGTTTCGTGGCGTAGGCGAAGCCAGCGGTCGGCATCGCACTCCATCGAACTTACGTTAAATTCGTAAAAGCTTATCGACATTGGATCTTGGTATTCTGTGCCACCGTATTTCTGCTGAGTGCTATTTGTTACCTTACGTAATCATATTTACACAACCTTTACAATATACTGTAGTAAAATCGACAATCTTAAAGATTGTGTAAAGAACCTAGGGCAACTTATTCAAATGTTCAGAATGTTTGCGTATAATAGAAATCAGATGTCTGCATACTTGAGCGATCGCCTCTAAGCATTGCCTAACACCGCAGAGCTGCCCTATAGCTAAATAAGTTGGGTGTCATCTAGTGCCTAGAAAATCTTAACTTTTATCTTTTCTCTTCCACAAACTTAAGTAAATTAGTTGAGGTAGCTTAGACAAAAGAGGTTAAGACGATCGCAATGCACAGATTTTGTTACTCGCCAATTGCCCAAAACAAAAAATAATAATAATTAATGGTAGAATTTTGTATGAACAAATTATTGACTTCTGGTGCGGGGGTCTTATGTATAGCAACAGCTATTGCTTGGGGAGAAACTGCCTTCGCTGCCAACTTACAAACAAGTTCATTAGCTAGAGTGTGGCATTCTGGAAACTCTTTTCTAGGCCAGATTCAGCCAGCTTCAGATGCACCGCCATTGCTTGATAAGCAATTACCCACAAACCCAAGCCCAGCTAGAGTCCCAGAGCCAGCAATGGTAGTTGGTTTAGGTTTAGTTGCGGGTTCTTTTGCTTTGACTCGCCGCCGTCCAGAGAAAAAAGAACTGTAAAATTTCACATAGATGGGTTGTTGCATTGACAGGTTGTGGTATAGTCAAGCGTTAGTTATAAAAACCTCATTAACACCAAAACGTGCCGCCAATATACATACTTGGAGCCGGGCCTGCGGGTCTAGCGGCTGCTTATACACTCACACAGCAAGGTCAAACAGTTGTTGTAGTTGAGCGAGACTCAAAAGTTGGCGGACTTGCTAAGAGCATTGAGTACCAAGGGTTTATTCTCGACCTCGGCCCCCACCGCTTTTATACTAAAATTGCTCCCGTAATCCAACTCTGGAACGAAGTTTTGGGCAAAGATCAAGTTACGGTTACTCGTCTCACCCGGATTTATTATAGTGGCAAATACTTTAGCTATCCCCTCAAAGCTTTTGAAGTCTTATTTGCCTTGGGAATTGTGGAAAATATCCGCATCTTTTTTTCTTATTTAGTAGCAAAGATGCTACCTAACCGCCACCCGAAAAATTTTTCAGAATGGGTGGTTGCTAAATTTGGCAAGCGTTTATCTGAGATATTTTTTGAAGGTTATACGGAAAAACTTTGGGGGATTCCCTGTACTGAAATTAGTGCTGAATGGGCCGCCCAACGGATTAAAGGACTGTCGCTGCTGAAAGCAATTCGCACGGCTTTTTTAGGTAGCGATGGCAAGGTTAAAAGCATGATTGGTCAGTTTCAATTTCCGCGCTTAGGCTCAGGGCAATTATACGACAAAATCAGCGATTATCTACTGGGCAAAAATCAGAAAGTTCTCCTGAATACAGAAGTAGTGCGGCTGCATGAGCATAATAACCGCGTCACTCAACTCACCTTGAAAAATCGCCAAACCGGGGTAGAGTTAACGGTTGACTGTAGTGCCGTGATTTCCTCAGTGCCGCTGAATATATTAGTAGAACAAATGATTTCACCCCCCCCGTAAGCAAATCTTATCATTGGCGCGATCGCTTCAGTTTCGCAACACAGTTCTCGTTTATTTAATAGTTGAAGGTAGTCAGTTATTCCCGGACAACTGGCTTTATATCAATGAACCCAGTGTAAGGCTAGGAAGGGTGACTAATTTTGCTAATTGGTCGCCAGAGATGCTATCGAATCAGCATCAAACGCCTTTATGCTGCGAATATTGGTGCAACTTTGACGAACCGATGTGGCAGTTGCCGGAAGTTGATCTTTTGAGTTTGGCCGAAGAAGAATTGAGAAAAATTGGGTTGCTTTGCAATGAAAAGATTGCGGCAGGTTTTGTCGTGCGTTTGCCGCGTACTTACCCAATTTATGCGGGGGATTATAAGCATATTTTAGCAGAGATTCAAAGTTATATCAAGCAGTTTGAGAATTTGCAAGTTGTGGGTCGTTATGGTGCTTTTAAGTATAACAATCAAGACCACAGTTTGCTGATGGGGATTTTAGCGGCTGAGAATGTGTTGAACCCTGGGAAGCATGACCTTTGGGGAGTTAATTCTGATAGTGAGTATCTGGAGGAAGCTAAGGCTGAGCGATAACCTGTTTTCCGGTAGCGTAATTTTATTGTGCATCTTTGAAATAATTAATATGAAAAACACAAAAAAAAATACAGCTAATATTACCATTGTGGCAGTGCTGTTAGTAGCTTTATTGATGAGGTTATTACTGCCTGTTTTAGCTTTGATTATTACCCAAGATTTAGAACTGTTTAATAGAGGAGATACATTATCATATACAATTCCGGCAAAAAAGCTAATAGAATTAGGTCAGTTTTTAAACATTGACAATCAACCAGAACTATTTCGCACTCCTGGCTATCCTTTACTACTAATTCCCGGACTATTAGCAGGTAATGTGGAAATTGTGACCATTTTTATTCAGATAATATTAGATTGTTTAACTGTATATCTAATCTACAAAATTGCTTTACTCCTCTTTAAAAGAGATGAAATTGCCATTGTATGTGCTTTACTATATGCTATTGAACCTTTGCCAATACTCAGATCGAGTTTTTTAATGTCTGAGACTTTACATACAACTTTATTAACTTTGTTTTTGAAGCTTCTGTTAGAATACTTCAAGAATAATTCAGGAAAAAACCTAGCTTTGGCAGCTATTACTTTAGCAGCATCTATTTATGTCAGACCTATCGGATATTATTTGCCCTTGCTGATAACTGCTATTCTTCTAGTCTGGAACTTTAAAAAGATGCAAGCAAGGAAATTTTTAATTATTCACACCTGTATTTTTTTGGTAGTAGCAATGGGTAGCGTTGGTATTTGGCAAATCAGAAACTATGTAAAAGCAGGATATTCAGGGATTGCTGCTGTTTCTGATTACAATTTGTATTGCTATAATGGTGCTTCTTTAATTGCCAGACAAAAAAAAGTTTCCTCCGAAGAAGTCCATGAACAGTTAGGATGTACTGATAGGGAAAAGTATTTTCAGATTTATCCAGAACAACGCCAATGGAGTCAGAGTCAAATCTACCGTTACATGGGCAAAGAAGGAAAAAAGATTATTATGAGCGATCCTTTAACCTACTCAATAGTTCATTTAGAAGGGATGTTTAGGACTCTAATTCAGACACCTACAAATCGGTATGTACTACTATTAATGGGGATGTTTGAGCCATCAATCACTCCTTCGTATAAAAATCTATATCAATACAAAGATATCGTATTTTGGACTAATTTAAACCTATCATTATTATTAGGCGTGTATCTTTTAGGTGTTACCACAGCCTTACTATCAAAGAGATTCCTGAATAATCTGTCAATGATTACGCTTGTTAGCGTCGCTGTCTATTTCCTGACTGTATCAGGTGGTGATGTTGGCAGCCATAGGTTTCGCCTGGCCATTACGCCAATTATTTGTCTGCTGGCCGGCTATGGCTTATCTCTAATTATTAACCGAATCAAGCATCAATTCTCGCCATCAGCCAACAATTGAAATAGTTACAGAGATGCGATCGTTTTTTTAACGCATGACTGTTAATAATCTCGCTTGCACAGATTCTAAAATTGAATCTAGAATAAAAGAACTAGCCTTAATAATTTCTATCCCAATTAATTCTCCCGCTTCATTGACTTCTACCGTAATATTAGGGCTGATTTCGACACTTTGGGATTCCCGTTCATCAGAAAGGGTTAAATGAAGAATATCCTCTTTTTCAAAATACGCCATTTTAGCATTATTCAAAAAATCACCTAATGCCTTTAACATTAATAAGATATTAATAGGAGTTATGCAACTGGCACATAGAGTAGGGTGCGTCAGGCGCTAAAATCCTGATTATATCAATCAATCATTTCGTCTGACGCACCCTACAAGCTTGATTAAGATTTCAAAGATGCGATCGCACCCCTCGCCATTGCAGCGATCGCCTGATCCGTCGCCTTCGGCAAATGATAATATTTCCCTCCCGCATTCTTCGCCAACTCCTTAGCAAACCCCGTCGAAACAAACTTATTCTCCGTATCAATCACCAACAACTGCATCCCCAAACCCCGAATTTTCGCCGCAATTTCTAACAATTCCGCCTTAATATCCGGCTTTTCCCCATCTAACATCGGTTCCCCCAAAGATCGAGCCAAAGGAATATTCCCCCGGCCATCAGTAATCGCCACGATCGCAACTTGGCCGACATCCCCCGACTTCTGAGCATTTACACCTACTCGTACCGCCTGAGTCAAGCCGTGAGCCAAAGGTGAACCGCCCCCACAGGGTAATCTTTCCAAACGGTTACGGGCCAAAGCGATCGAACGAGTGGGGGGTAATAAAACCTCAGCCTGCTCGCCCCGAAACGGAATTAAAGCCACTTGATCCCGACTTTGATAGGCTTCCGTCAAAAGCTGCATAACTGCACCCTTCGCTGACTGCATCCGATTCAAAGCCATCGAGCCGGAAGCATCCACTACAAACACGACTAAAGCCCCCGCTTTTCTGGCTAAGCGTTTTGCCCGAATATCTCCAGATTCCACAAATACGCGCTTACCCCCCCCTTGCCCCCCCTTGGTAAGGGGGGGAGATTGAGGATTTATCTCCTTACCAAGGGGAGGAGATTGAGGATTTATCTCCTTACCAAGGGAAGATTGAGAATTTACCTGCAATGAACTCCCCCCCTTACCAAGGGGGGGTTGGGGGGGGTTCGCTGCATCCCTTTCCCGCCGCGCCTTCTGATAAGGTGCAGCCGCTCTCAGCGTTGCGTCAACGGCAATCCGTCGCACGGGGCCTTTAGGCAACATCGGCTTAACATAGCGGCCTCTATCCTCCGAAAAAATCACGCTACGACTCCCCGATTTCCCCTGACGGTTGGCCATTTGAGCAAATAAAAGCACCGTCGGATCGAGCACTACCCCCTCTGGATCGAACAAAAATTCTTCAGGAATGCTCATTTCTTCCTCTTCTGGCGGCTCTTGATCTTCCTCCTCATCCTCATCCTCATCTTGCTCCTCCTCCGATTGATCTTGAGGGGGTGGCGGCGGTGGCGGTGGCGGGGGTAACTCGTCTGGGGGAGTTTGCACAATCGTCGCGCGGGGGACAATTACCAATTCTACGGCGCGGCGCAAATCGTCAGCCGTGACATCGGTACGCCCTTCTAAAGCCGCCGCCGCTTTAGCTACACGCACGGCGAATAGTTCGGCTCGATGTCCCTGTACACCGCCGCGAATTGCTTCTTCTACTAAATAGGCAATTTGTTCGCGTTGAATACGTACATCTTTTAACCATTCTCGCGCTAGTAAAATTTGGGTTTTAAGGTTATCAATATCTTCTGTATATTGACTGAGGAAAGCTTGGGGAGAAATAGAATAGGAAAGGGCAGATTCTACAGCTTGCACTCTTTCATCTAATCCTAAAATAGCATCGGCAGAAAGAGCGATGGCAATTCGATCTAATAAGTGTTCTCTCAGCGGGCCTTCTTCGGGATTATAGGTAGCAATAAATAGGGCTTTGCAGGGATGTTCAAAACTAATTCCTTCTCGTTCAATGCGGTTTCTTCCTTCTGTTAAAACTGTCAATAATTGGTTAGAAATATTATTATCGAGCAGATTAATTTCATCGACATAAAGCACGCCGCGATTCGCTTGGGCTAACAATCCTGGTTGAAATGCGGTTTCACCTAATTTGACAGATTGCTCAACATCAACTGAACCTAAAAGTCGGTCTTCTGTAACTCCTAAAGGAATTTGGACAAAGGGGGCGGGAATGATTTTAGTTGCTATTTCTTCCCCGTCAATTGGTTCCTCGTTACAGATAGAATCTTTAACAATTTCAATGGGAGGTAATAAACAGTGTAAAGCTCTTGCCATGACGGATTTAGCCGTACCTCGACGGCCCGCGATCGCCACGCCTCCTAATCCGGGGTCAATTGCTGCTAAAAGTAGTGCTAATTTAATTGCTTCTTGCCCCACAACGGCGGTGAGGGGAAAAGCTGTCATTGTAGATGTAAATTGAGTCATTATTTCTATTATTTTTAATTAGTTTAGCCTATTACCACTTTAAAGGAAAACGCGACCACGCACAAACTCCCTGCTTCCTCCCGGCGGTAAATACCGCCCAGAGGGCGGCGTTACGTAGTTCTGCAAAGAAATGTAACTTGCTCTGTCGATCGTGGCGACTGCGATATATCAATTAACACTTACGAGTTCATTTTTCTTAATTTCTAATGGTAAAATTACAGTAAAAGTGGAACCGACACCTACCTGAGAGACTAACTTTATTTTACCTTGTAAAAGTGTTACTAACCGAGAAACTATTGCTAACCCGAGTCCGGTGCTGTCGGGAGGAAATTGGTAGCGATTAGTTTCTCCAACTTGGAAGAAAGGTTCAAAAATTCGTTCTATATGTTCGGTTGCAATGCCTATTCCGGTGTCTTTTACTGCGATTGCCCAGCGTTCATCAGGCAATATTTCGCAATTTAAGTCGATGCTGCCAACTTCTGTGTAGCGAATGGCATTGCTGATGAGATTCGTGATAATTTGCTGGAATCGTTGGGGGTCTGTAATAATTGTATCAGGTGCGCGATCGCTTTTTAATGTGATTTTTAATCCCTTGTCGTCCGCTAAGGGCTGCATAGTGTCTATCACGGCATTAATTGCAGAGATGACATTGATTGATATCAACCGCAATTTGATTTTTCCGGCTTCGGCGCGGGACAGTTCTAAGGCATCGTTTACTAACCGGAGTAACTGTCTGCCATTCCGCAATACTCGCTCAATATGTTCGATCTGGCCGCGAGTGTCTCTCACCTCTGTTACTCGTTTTTCTTTACGTAAGAATAGCTCGGAATAACCGATAATTGAGTTGAGAGGTGTTTTGAGTTCGTGAGCTAAATGGGCGAGGGTTTCTTGATTGGCGTGAGCTAAACGATTAAGTTCTTGATTTGTCAATGTTAATTGACTTTGAATCTGCTGCAATTCTCGCAGTCGCTCGTCAACATAACTTTTAAAGCATTGTGCGATCGCTTCGTCTAATACAGCATCAATTAGACGTACAGTTCGCATTACTTCTGGTACGGTGGCCGTTAGCAAATCTGTTTCTAAATGAGTAAATATCACTTGCCGCAATAAACGGTATTCCTGGGCTACTTCTGAGGGATCGTATCCTTGCTCAGCCCGCAACAAGCCGTGTTCTAAACTTGCACTTACTATCAGTCTAATTTCACTTTCTTGAGTTTTGGAAAGTACGGTTGTCATTGCTACTAATACGTGCGGAATATGATCTTTTACCGCTGAAGGCGGTAAAGTGTCGGCACTTTCGATCTGTCTGTCTTGCCGAACGGCTTCAATCCAATTGGTGAGGATTGCTTCAGTTTTATCAGTTAGCAGTTTGCTACAGTCCAGCATGGTTAGGGTGGGGGTGGGGTAGGGCAGATATTCCCTTTGGATTATTGTAGTTGACCTACCGCAAACTGGCAAATCAAAACTTGAGCAATATCTACCCCCAAAAGAAACAGATTAGGTTATGATTTCCCTTGCTCAGTGTTAGGTATTCCCTCCATGCTTTATTCCCACGAGGGTTTTTACAGTGAAGAAACTGTAAATCAATTGATGCTTGAGGCGGCTGTACCTGCACATTAAATTTTGGATTTTGGATTTTGGATTTATTTTGTAATCCAAAATCTAAAATCTAGTAAGTGCGTAAGTCCTATTAAAATAAATGTTAATTTAAAAATTAAAAATTAAAAATTAAATTAAAAATCAAACTCAAAATAGGTAAATCTACTGAACTGCCGAAAGTTCTGCAACCAATTTAATCCGTCCCCGACGTACCGAGCGAAGCAGTCTATTGATGGAGCGCCTTTCATCGTCACCGAGAGATTCATCAAAAACGGCGGCCATGAGTCCGTAGCGATCGGCTAGAGTAATGGTGTTGGTGGCATTAGCTTGGGCGAATAATTCGCTGATAGCAGAGTGAATCAAGTAGATGGGAGCTTGCATGGCTAGTTAGTTTGAACTCTATACTTACAGTATTATCCATTTTTTTGTTCCAACCTGTGATGAAACGAGGTTAGTATCAGTGATTCTACTTAGGGCATAGTGTGACTGAAACCTCTAAGATTGTGTGAGCAGGGTCACAGAATAAGGGGGAAGAAAGGAAGACTGGGAGAAAACTTACCCTATTGCTATTAACTACTAGACTAACTACTAGACATCATCTACGAATCTTCTAATTTATTAGAATCAATCTATTTGTATATGCCATTGGTATGAAATAACAAATATTTTTATATCTAAATACTGATGTATATATTTACAAAAACTATCAACATTGAAAGAAACAAAGGAGATGTGTGTGATGAATAAAATCAATCCATATCGAAGAAAATCTTACTGGATGTCTCTGCTACTAACAGTGCTGCTAACATTTCCCTTAATGACAGCCTGTGGCTCAAAACAATCTTCAGTGCCGCCCCCAGTTGATGACACTCGTGCTGGACAGACAGTCTCAGATCCCAACCGTTCCCCGGAAGTGAAAAAGGGATTGTCAAATACTCAGAAAGTAGCAATTTTAGCTGGAGCAGCGGCACTTTACTATATCTACAACCAGCATAAAAACAAACAAGAACAGGGGTCACAGGGGCAATACTACCTTTCCAAAAATGGTCGGGTTTACTACCGCGATGCTGAGCACCGCGCTCACTGGGTAACACCGCCCCCTGAAGGAATTAAAGTTCCAGAGTCCGAAGCACAGCAATATCGTGAATTCCAGGGTTACAACAATAGTCCTACCGGCAGAGATCTCACCAGCGTTGAAGAAGCCAGAACCGCAGCCCCGGTACAGTAACCACAAAGATAACAACGGCGTGCAATAGGCAAATGCTTTTGATACAGCCGTTTCCTCAGCTATAAAAAAAGGAGAAAGATCGTGTTCGACGGGTTATTACGACAGTTGAAAGAGGCAATCCTGGGGCCTAGCGGCGGGCGAATAGATCCTAATGGCAACTATGACGATCGCAATGTCCGCCCTGCTAGCGAAGATCCCTACGGCGATCCCGCCGATTATGGACAATCTGGCAACGTCCGCCCTGCTAGCGAAGATCCCTACGGCGATCCCGCCGATTATCCACAATTCGGCAATGTTCGCCCAGCCAGCGAAGATCCCTACGGCGATCCCGCCGATCGGTAGCGGGTTTAAGCAAGTAAAGCAGTTTGACTAAAAAGACATCTCCGACAATGCCCAAGCCATTGACGTGAGGTGTTTCTGGCTGTTTGAAACTCATTTTTTGGTTATTTGATTTTACTTTAACTGAGCAAAGCGATCGCTTAGCAATTTTGATTTCTGAGAGGTTTATTAGCCATTAGAGAATCCCATCTCCTTTTAGAGGTGGAAGTGTCAATTTTGTTTCTAGATCGGGGTTAAGATGAATAACTTCTGAAGGTTCATTGGTAGAGAGATCGTGGGCTGATTCATCTGTAACTTTTTCCGATCTCACCGCAGCTAATGCCTCCTTTATAACTACTGCTGCTGGTACTGCGATTACAACTCCCAAAAAGCCTCCGACTCGCGCTCCTGTCAAGATAGAAACAAATACCCAAAATGGATTTAAACCGGTCACGGAACCAAGAACTCTGGGAGCAATTAAATTTTCTACTATTTGCTGTACAATTAATTCAACGGCTAGAACTTGCAGCCCTAATCCAATGTTTTGTAGCGCCACAAGTACAGTTACAAGGGCAATGCCGACAGAGCCACCAAAAGGCACTAATGCCATTAGACCAATTGTTAAGCCAAATAGTAGACCAAAGGGAACTTTTAGGAAAACAAAGGCTGAAGTTAGTCCAAAAGCCATACAAGTTGCAATTATGAGCTGCCCTGTAAAGTAGTTTTGAAAACTTAGTCTTAGTGTCTCGGAAAAGGGCTTTTGAAATCGAGGGGGCAACCACTCAATTAAGCTTTCCCAGATATCACTACTATGCAGGAGCAAATAAAAGGTTAAAACTACTGTTAGTAGTAAATCCAATAATCTGACAACAGTTAAAACAGTCAGGTTTAAGGTGATATTTAAAGCTCGTCCTGCGACGAGCTGTAGTTCGCCTTTGAGTCGGGTATTAATCTGAGCAATGAAGCCGTCGAGGTTAACGGGTAAGCCGAGAGCATTGATTTTATCGTCGAAGATTAGGAGCTGGCGCTGTCCAGAATCAATCCATTCTGGTAAGCGAGCGACGAGCTGCTGTGCTTGAGTGAAGGCGAGGGGGAACAGTGTCAGCGCTAGGGCCAGGAGGATCAACAGGGCTGTTAAAAAGACTAGAATTGCGGCTTGCTCTCGTTGTACTCCGTGTTGCTCGAACAATCTGACGGGATAGTTGAGCAGGAAGGACAACAGGGAGGCGACTAAGAGGATGACAAAGAGCGATTGAAAATAACCAAAAATTTGAGAGAATGCCCAAGCATTGAGTACGGTGAGTGGTGATGCTAGGGCGATCGCTAGCAGGCGACTCATGGGAGTAAGGGATTCCCACCAGCTCAGCAGACGACTTTTGGGTGCTTTTGGCCAAGAATTAACCATGAAATCCTGTCAACTTTTAAGACTCATATTGGTTATTATCCTCAGCTTTGGCTAGAGCTGTACCTTCAATAGGTATGATTTTTATGCGATCGCCTGCTGGGAAATGTCAAGGGCCGCGATCGCACTCCCCTAGCTCAACTGCTAACGGATCTCTAGCACGGATGGAATAAACATGAAATCAGCACAGACAAATCAGGAACAGCAGCATCCTCAATATAAGAGCGATCGCGTCATTGTTACTAATCTATTAGCAGGAGAATCAACTGACTACAATTTAGCTGAATTAGGGCGGCTAAAAATTCGCTATCGCGGCTTTCCCGGTGCTAGGGATATCCAGAGAGATTTAGATAGAGTAATGCAGAAATGGGGTTATCCTGATGAGGAAGCGCTTTACGAAAAAACCCGCCAGATTCATGCTGCTGGTCAGGTTTATAAGCGCCAAAAAACTGAGGAGGAAGATTGGATTTAAGAGCGCGATCGTACTTTCTCATACCAAATAGGACTTATGCAACCCTCACGTAACGCCGCCATCTT
>NZ_JARFTR010000140.1 GCF_029167235.1 Kamptonema sp. UHCC 0994
TATAGCAAATTCCATGTATCTGTGGTACACTATGTTCAGTAGCGATCGCAGAAAAAATGAAACCTTATTTGATCGAGTTTCGCCAAAAAATAGTTAAAGCCTATGAACAAGGAGACACATCAATTCGGAAAGTAGCCGCCAGATTTGATGTGAGTAAAGCCTTTGTCCAGAAACTTTTGAAACAAAAACAAACGACGGGTCATATTCAACCCAAAAAACAGGGTGGAAGTCTTAAAAGTGTGTTACACTCGCGCACAGCTCAATTGACCCAGATGGTAGAAAAATATCCTGATAGTACCTTATCAGAATATTGTGAATATTGGCTAGATACCTACAAGGAAACTGTCAGCCCTAGTATGATGTGTCGCGAACTAATAAAACAAAATCTGACGCGAAAAAAAAGACAATACGGAGTAGTCAGTCTGCCACAGACCGCGTGCAAATTTTGAGGTATGAATATTGGGAGAAAGTAAAAAATATCGACCCGAACAACCTCGTTTTTTTGGATGAAATGGGCGTTCTATTGGGGTTGACACGAACCCACGCACGTTCAAGGTATGGTAGTAGAGTTTACGATTTAAAACCATTTTATCGGGGTGCAAAAGTCACTGTTATCGGAGCAATCAGCTTAAAAAAAGTAGTAGGATTAATGACGCTAAATGGGTCAATGGATAGTAAGGCATTTTCCGTTTTTGTTGAACACTTTTTAGTGCCCAACTTATGGGAGGGTGCAGTCGTTGTTATGGATAATCTACCAGCTCATAAGTTAGCGGTGATTGAACCATTGATTCAAGCGGCTGGTGGCAGTGTCCTAAATTTATCACCCTATTCTCCTGACTTTAATCCTATAGAATTATGGTGGTCACAACTGAAAGCTTTTTTACGTCAGTTCTCGCCAACTACTACCAAGATGGTTGACGTAATACTTGCTACTGCGCTTGATTTGGTCAATATTAAGCAATTCAAAAACTGGTTTACAAGCTGCTGCTACTGTACTTCATAAACCTGGAATACGCTGTA
>NZ_JARFTR010000044.1 GCF_029167235.1 Kamptonema sp. UHCC 0994
GTTACCGCCCAGAGGGCGGCGTTACTAAAAGTTTTTCGTAAATCCCATCGCAGTTTGTAATTGACTAGCTACTACTTTTAATTGGTAATTAGCAATTTATTAACAGTTAACAGTTAACAGTTAACAGTTAACAATTACTTTGAAACTTTCGCTAGAATTGTCTCCATTTCGGATAATTCGACAGCCCCAGAGAAGGTTTCACCATTCAAGATAAAGAAGGGAGTGCCGTCAATTCCTAATGTTTGAGCGATTTGAATGTCTTTCTCGATAGCGGCTTCAGCGGCGGGGCTATTTCTGTCGTTATTAAACTTCTCTAAATTCAGATTCAGATTTTTGGCGATCGCACCATACAGCTCTTCGCTTAACTGTTTCTGTTGCTCGAACAAAGCGTTATGATACTCCCAGAATTTCCCTTGCTGCTGAGCCGCCCAAGCTGCCTTTGCTGCTGGTAATGCTTGCGGGTGAATTTTAATCAGGGGAAAATGTTTGAATGCTAAGGTAACTTTGTCTTGGTGTTTTGCCATGAACTGGTTGACAGTATTATGAGCTCTGCTGCAAAACGGACATTGAAAGTCAGAGAATTCTATGAGGACAAGTTTCTGCGAAGGTGAACCAGTAGTAGGAGAATCTGCGATCGCAGCTTTAGGATTAGTTTTTACCTGCTGCAAAAATGACTGTCTAGCCGATCGCAATTGATCCTGTTGTTGCTGCTGATACGCCTGTACTGACTCCAAAATTACTTCGGGATTTTCGCGGATAATTTGCAAGACTTGCTCTTTTAATTTACCATCAGGTTGTTGAGTATTGTTAGCTGATTGGGCGGAGGGCGAACAACCGATTAAAGTCAGGCAAACTATTAAAAGTGCTGCTAGTGAGAAAACTTGCAGGCGATGCCGTTGATGCCAAATAGAGGATATTTTCATGGAAAGGTGAAACTATAACTTTTCAATTTCGGGGCAAATCAGTTTAAATATACCTTAGATATTGCTGGTAACGCCGCCCTCTGGGCGGTTCATGAAC